>JAHKBB010000022.1 GCA_018826445.1 Patescibacteria group bacterium
CGCCTTATTGGGCTCAGAGAAAAGCTCATAAAAGGCGTACTGAAAATTCCAAAAACATTTATAAACGGGCATCCGATAAAGAGACTGCCAAACAACGCAAATATTTCATTCTTGGATGTCGAAGGGGAGTCAATTCTCCTATACCTGGATAGCTACGGGATATGTGTCTCAACAGGTTCAGCATGTACTTCAAGTGACCTGGATCCATCGTATGTACTCACAGCAACCGGGCTCATTCACGGCGCCGCTCACGGAAGCATACGATTCACACTGGGACAGAAAACCACCGAAAAAGACATCGATTATGTATTAAAAGTTCTTCCGGAAATCATCGGGAAACTTCGCGCAATTTCACCAATCAATATTGATCCTAAAAAAATTCACGAATGTCCAAAGCTAACATAAAAAAAGGGGGTGTCGAGTGGGTATATTCTGATCAAGTCAAAGACCACTTCTTCAATCCGCGAAATATAGTCTTGGAAGAAAAACCAAGATTCAAACCGGACGGAATGGGAAAAGTGGGCAGCCCAGCATGCGGCGATGTAATGAAAGTTTGGATCAAAGTAGATCCAAAAACGCGCAAAATCACTAAATGCAAATGGCAAACTTTCGGATGCGCTTCCGCAATCGCCTCAACCTCCATGATGTCTGTAATGGTCACAGAAAAGGGAGGAATGACAATAGAGGAAGCAAAGAAACTCACTCCACAAAAAATCCTCAAAAGACTTCACGGACTTCCGCCTTTTAAGGTACACTGCTCAGTACTAGGCGACCAGGCAATAAAGGAAGCGATCAAGGCCTACGAAAAGAAATAACCCTTAAAACTATGGCTAGAGTATTAATGGTAATTGCTCCAAACGGATATCAGGATATTGAGTATGGAGATACGAGAACAGTTTTGGAAAAGAAGGGACACGAGATAGAAGTCGCAAGTACGACCGCTGTTGCACAAGGCGCTCTTGGCGGATCCGTCGAAACAGACCTGATGCTTGGAGAGGCAAATCCGGGAAACTACGACGCGATTGTGTTCATAGGGGGGCCCGGGACAAGTCTTTATTTCCAAAACCCAAAAGCTCTGGAACTTGCAAAAACATTTTATGGGTCGGGAAAAGTGACTGCCGCTATATGCATCGCCCCTGTTATTCTCGCAAATGCGGGAATCTTAGAAGGCAAACACGCGACAGTATTTCCAAGCGGAGCCGAGGAACTCGTAAGAAAAGGGGCGAAGTTCACAGACTCAAAAGTTGAAATCGATGGAAACATAGTAACTGCAAACGGACCAAACGCCGCGGCTAAATTTGGTAAAAAGATTGCTAAACTCTTGTAAGTTATAACTGTCAACACATTCTGGTACTTTGCTCTTCCCAGCGGTTCGGCAATTTGATAGTATACTAAGCTACATACTACATCTTGTGCGCCGAAAACGTAAAAGACACTATATATATGTATATAGCGCAACTGGATTTTCATCGTAAGGCTTGCCCAAACTTTCGCTAAGAGTCTATAGTTGCCCTACGACTTTAAAAATAAATATCATGTCTCCAATTAAGAAAATTCAGAAACGCGACGGTCACATTGCGGAATTTGACCAGGGAAAGATCACTGAAGCTATATGGAAAGCCGTCCAATCCGTTGGTGGAACTGACAGAAAACAGGCCGAAATGATTTCGAACCAAGTTACGGCTGTATTGGAAGTTTTCTTTAAAGACGAAAACGATATTCCAAACGTGGAGCAGATTCAGGATTTGGTTGAAAAAATTCTGATCGAAGGCGGACATGCAAAAACAGCAAAGTCGTACATTATCTACAGACAAAAAAGAGCAGAAGAGCGTCTGCAAAGAGAAATGATTCTCGGCAAGGAGATGGCCGACAAAAATCTGAATTTCTCAATGAACGCTCTGCAGGTTTTGGAAAGAAGATATTTATTAAAAAACGAGAAAGGCGAGCTAAAAGAAACTCCCGAAGATTTGATAAGAAGAGTCGCAAGCGCGATAGCCGCGGAAGACGAAAAATATGGAGAAAACGCAGATGATACAGAAGAAAAATTCTGCAAAATGATGGGAAACCTCGAATTTCTTCCAAACTCCCCTACTCTAATGAACGCGGGGACAGAGCTTGGACAATTGTCCGCGTGCTTCGTACTTCCGGTAGGAGATTCAATGGAAGCAATCTTCGATGCATTAAAACAAGCCGCATTGATCCACAAATCAGGTGGAGGAACAGGTTTTTCTTTCTCAAGACTAAGACCATCAAATGACATAGTGAGATCGACAACCGGAGTCTCATCCGGCCCAATCTCTTTCATGAAAGTATTTGATGCCGCAACAGAGGTAATAAAACAAGGCGGAAAGAGAAGGGGTGCAAACATGGGAATCCTCCGGATTGATCATCCGGACATTATCGACTTCGTCCAGATGAAAAACGACATGTCTACACTGACAAATTTCAACATTTCAGTCGGAGTTACAGACAAATTTATGGAGGCGCTGGGAAAAGGCAGTGAGTATGAGCTCATTAATCCGAGAGACGGGAAGCCGGTGAAAAGCATTCCGGCGAGAATGGTATTCGATGTCATCCTGGCAAATGCTTGGAAGAATGGAGATCCGGGACTGATCTTTATCGATGAAATCAACAAGCACAATGTCGTAAAACACCTGGGAGATATCGAAGCGACAAATCCATGCGGTGAACAACCGCTTTTGGGATACGAGAGCTGCAACCTCGGGTCCATTAACCTCAACAAGGCGGTAAAAGAAGATGAAGCGGAGATGGACTGGGACAAGCTCCGGGAAATCGTACACACCGCAACCCACTTCCTCGACAACGTAATCGACGCCAACCACTATCCGATTCCGGAAATCGCGGAACAATCGCGCAAGACCAGAAAAATCGGCCTTGGGATTATGGGATTCGCAGACGTCTTGTATCAACTTGGCATCCCATACAACTCTGACGAAGGCGTGAAAATGGGAGAGAAGATAATGAAATTTGTCAGAGATGAAGCGATGGAAAAATCTATAGACATGGCAAAGACGAGAGGGGTATTCCCGGCCTGGGAAGGTTCTGAACATGAAAAAACCTCCCGAAAATGCAGAAACGCGTGTGTCACAACAGTCGCCCCAACAGGAACTATCGGAATGCTTGCGGAAGCCTCCGGGGGTCTTGAACCAAACTTTGCCTTGGCATTCATTAAAAACGTAATGGACGGAACCGAACTCATCTATACAAACCAATTTTTTGAAAAAGAATTGAAGAAAAGAAATCTATACTCAACAGACTTGATGCACAAGGTAACACACACAGGATCAATCCAAAACATCGAAAGATTGCCAGAGGATATAAAGAGGGTATTTGTCACAGCTCAAGACATTACTCCGGAATGGCACATCCGAATGCAGGCGGCCTTCCAAAAACATGTAGACAGCTCGGTTTCCAAGACAATAAACTTCCCGCAAAACGCATCTATAGAAGACGTGGAACGGTCATACTGGCTGGCATATAAATTAAAATGTAAAGGAATCACCATATACAGGGACAAGAGCCGTGAAGGACAAGTTCTAAATATTGGTGAAGTTAACAAAAGAGAACAAAAAGAGCCAAAGGTTCGGGAAGTCATTCCACCGCCGATATTAGTGCTTGAAAATCGAGAAAGACCAAAAAATTTGCCTGTTAAAAAAGAGTTATTCGAAAGCAAGGAATGTCCCGAGTGCAAAGGAACTTTACAACTCAGCGAAGGGTGCATATTGTGCTTGAATTGTGGTTTCTCTGCGTGTACAGTGTAGGCCACATTTTAACTAAAAAGTAAATGGCAGGTCCGGAGACGCAACCAGCAGAGGATCTTCATTACTCCGACGACTTTAATGACAGTGAATTAGCCGACGTCGAAGGGGGTATTAAATCAACACGTGAACTCGCAAATGAGATAGAAGGAATGCGAAAAAATTTCATGCGAAAGGTTGAAAGCGATGGTGAAGGGGTTGTTTCCGAACTGGATTCACATAGATTCGTTCGAGAAGCTAGAAGCCTAAAGAGCAGGGAAGAAATAAGAAGATTGGAACAGGAATTTGGACAACAGCTTATCGCTCAAAGGAAATTGATGGAAGACGCCGCGCGCATCCTTGGGAAGAATCCCGATCTTTTGAACAAAAATGAAGAGTCCGAAATTATGACCAAATTTCCGGACATGACGATGAGGCAGAAAGAAAAGGAGCTGGATAGGATTGAAAGAATGATGGCCGAGAGAGAAAAGAAAATCAGATCAGTCCAGGGAATGAATAAAGAAGTGAAAGAAAGGCTCGAAAAAGACCTGCAAAAAGCGGATGACTACGAAGCAAGACTCAAAGCAATAGATAAAGCGAATGAAACTAACAAAAACTTTCAAAAATACAAGAAATTATGGGACACACCAAAAGTCGCGGATCGAACAAAAGCCGAAACCTTTGATTGGTTCTTGTCACTAAGCCCGGCGGAACAAAAAAGCGCCATAGACAGAGCCAGAAAAGAAGCGATCGAACCGCGAGCAGCCCTATACGATCTTCATGAAAAACTCCCAAGCAAATACCAAAGCGGCTCATTCAGCAAAATGAGTAAAACAGACAGGGTAAAACACCTGAACTCTGTCGAACAAGAAGCGACAAAAGACTTCACGCGCATGCTCTGGTCGAAAGACACGGACATGAGTCCGCAATCAAAGGCATTCGCATTAAAATCGTTCGAACAATTACAAGGAAAAGACAACAAAGTGGAAGGATTGGACAAAATACTCGGCAAAATTGAATTTTTGAAGTCATTCCCGGCCCACGCAAAAGCCGAAGCGGACCTTCGAACACAGCTCGAAAAATTCCCCCCAAACCTATATGGCCAATTCGTGGAACAATTCAACAGATCTTCATTCGAGGATAAGACGAAAATCATCGACAATTTGGCGAAAATGGAAGAGAAATTCAACAAAGCCCAAGCCCACTTCAACAAATTCAAACCGGAGATTAAAAAGCACTTTGAAGCTCCATTTGAAAACGCAAAAGATTTAGAGGAGAGGCTTAAAGTCATAGACCAGGTAGAAAAATTCCAGGAACAGAGAAAAGCATATTTCAAACTAAGAACAGAGAACAACCGCTTCTTCGCAACAGACGTAAAAACATATGAAGATTGGTACAACGAACACATCACAAATCTTGATGAGGCAAGAAACGCGACACGAGAATTGAAGAAAATGATTGAGAAGCGAAAGAAACTTCACGAAGGATTTGAAAATCTGGATCCGAGAGTCAAAGAAAGATGTAAAAACTTCGATGAACTCAGCACCGACAAGAAAGTGGCAAAATTAAAAGAGCTCAGAAAAGTCGAAAATAACCTGGAAGCCATCGACGCACTCCGCGAATCCGGGAAGGTCTTGGAAGAATCGGAACTCTTTGACCAGGCGCTCAAACTTTACAAACAGGCATACAAACTCGACCCGGGAAACAAAGACACTGTCGATGACGTCAACAGACTTGCGCAAAAGCTAAACAAACCGGAAGACGCGGTAAAATTGGCCGGAACAGTTGAAGAAAAGGGTGATGACGACGAAGCGGGAATGTTAGACGACCTGGCAAAATCAGAAAACATAAATTTCACACAAACCGAAGTCCAAAAAACACAGAGAGCGGAAGAAGCGGTCGAAATGGTCGAAGACAACTTGAAAAATCTTAGTGGAAATATCGAAGAGGACTCATTAACCCGCGCAAAGAAAGAATACAAAGGCGGAACAGACCTTGAACAAGAAATAATCGATCAAGTCTCGAACAAAGACCGCGTCGTAGACAAAACGGGAAAAGCTCAAAAAGTTCTGCATACCGACCTGAAGAATGAAGAAGATCTGAAAAGGGTGCAAAATGAGGTACTGACTCCGAGGAAACGTGACGTAAAACGCGGAGTCGCATACGTTGAGATAAAAGACAAGCAGCAAACAAAAGTTACAAAACGCGACTCAGCCAGAGAGCAGCTCGACGCACGAAAAAACACAATTATCGATGGCAAAGTTGACAACGTTCTGTCGAAATTGAAAGGCAAGGGAGTCGACTTTACACCAGAACAAATGGAAGCAATGGAAGAGGCGATTCGCGACCAAGCAGAAGAAGAACTGGATCAAAAAGTAGACTCAAGCAAGATATATTCTAAAGCTGCGTAAATGCAAACATTTCTCCTCGTAATAATACTAGCCGCAATTTTCTTTTTCGCGGTTCTTCCGGCTGTGATCGCATTTTATGTAGGCGCCCCATTTGTCCCAACGCCCGGAAGAGCGGTCCAAAAAGTCCTGGAAGCGGCAAAAATTAAAAAAGGCGAGAAAATATATGATATCGGATGCGGGGATGGCCGCTTCGTCCACTTGGCATCAAAAAAATATGGTGCGGAAGCGGTTGGGTTCGAACTCAGTCCTCCGGTCTACTTGCTCGCAAAATTGTATGGACTTATAAAACGTTCAAAAGCGAAAATAATTCTCGGCGACTCTCGCAATCACTCATTTCGGGAGGCTGACAAAATAATCTGCTACCTCTTTCCCGGAATTTTAGGCAAATTCACCGAAAAATTTGAGAAGGAACTAAAGAAAGGAACACTCATTGTGTCATACGCATTTGGAATCCCGGGATGGAAACCGGTGAAGGAGATCAAAAGAGATGCCGGCAGACGAATTTCCAGAATCATGGTGTACGAGATGGGAAAACATAAAGCTTGAACAGAAGCATTCCGACAAACAAATAATAAAAAACAAACAATATTTCAGAAAACCACGTGACCTCATACGAAGCAAACGGAACTTTGGCGAAAATGCCCGCGATCCATACCATCAAATTGAGAAAAAACATCGCAACGTAACTCACAAAAAGTCCAAGCGGCTCAAAAATTGTGTAAGAAACAATCGCGAGAAAACCAAAAAGCATCGAGATAGGAATAAAAGGTAAAACAAAAACATTTGCAAAAGGCGAAACAATGGAAAGCCGCTGAAAATTGAGCAAAATAACGGGTAAAGCAAGTGCCTGCGCCGAAAGCGTCATTACAAACGATTCGCGAATCCCAAATCCTTTTGGCAAAAGCTTGAACGCCCTGCTCTCCGTCAAAAACGGTGAAATATACACAAGCCCCATCGTCGCCAAAAACGAAAGCTGAAATCCAACATCAAAAATAAAAATTTTGGGATTCCACATGGTCATAAAAGCCGCCGCAAAAAGAAGAACGAGATCGAGATCCCCTTTCCGCCCCCAAAAAAGGGCAAAAAGCGAAATAATTCCCATAACCGAAGCCCTCACACAGGCCGCCGACGCCCCAACCAGAATCGTAAAAGTTATAATCACCAGCGAAGCCGCGATCACCTTTCCCCTGCGCCCAAGAAACCCAAAAACCGCACTCACAATGACAATAAGTAATGTGATGTTGTAGCCCGAGATCGCAATAATATGCGTCAGGCCGGTCGCATTAAAATCTTCCATGATGTAATCCGGAATCCCCTTTCGCGAGCCTAAAAGGAGTCCCGCCAGAAACGAAGCCGCAGGCTCCGAAAAAATCTTGTTCAACAGGTTTGAAAACCGCGCTTTGAACGAGTAAATAGAGGTGTAAAAAAAGTTGCCGTTCCCGGTGGAGATGAGCTCTATATACGGCCTACCCATCACCGAATAGACATCGTACCTGGCGAGGTAATTTTTGTAGGAAAAGTTTTCGTCTTCTGCAGGAGTTTCGAGATGGCCGCGGACACTAAGTTCATCGCCATATGCGTATTCCGGGTACCTCGGGAGGTTGAGCAAAACTTTTCCGCGTACATCGAAGGTTTTGGCATCGACTTCGAGCGTGTCAACGGAAATCGTCAACTTTACAGCAGTCGATCTGATGTCGGGCTCTTCGGAAACCATTCCGTGAAGTTTAACCTTTTCGTCAAGGTCATTGAAATACATGAGATTTTTTGGATCGTCAGTGTCGAATGAGAAATAAAATCTGGCGAAACCGAACAGAAACATTATGATCAGATAAATGATTGTTTTCAGCTTCTTGGTCAGAAGAAAAACAGCCCCGGAGAAAACAATAAAAAGCAAGATTCCATATATGATCCGGGATCCGGCGAAAACGCCGATCAAGAAGCTTAGGATGAGGAAAATGAATTTTAATTTATTGCGCATGAGAGCGACAATAGCACACTGACGTTAAATTTTTCTGAAAAATTTCTGACACGTCCGGACGCGCAAAATTTACAGGTCGGGAAATAACGCGTCCGGATCACCCCGCTGTTGTTAATTTTTACCAACAGCTTTTCCTTGCTTTTTGCAGATTAGAGTCTTAGACTAACCGCCAAAGTTGTTAATAGATTATAACAGGCTATGACGGTATACGAACTACAACAATTATTAGAAAATACCGGGCTGCAAGAGAAGGAGGCGGCTATCTATATAGCAAGCCTGGAATTAGGTCCAAGTCTGGTAAGTACATTGTCGAGAAGGTCAAAGATTAACAGATCAACCGCCTACAGTATTCTTGAGAAACTGACAAAAGAGGGGCTGATGTCCAAGTATGTTCGTAGCGGAACAAGATTTTATACGGCTGAGGATCCGTCAAGGATAATGAAATATCTGGAGAGAAAAAAATTGGAGATTGAGCTGAAATTTGAGGACCTCAAGGACAAGATTTATGAATTTAAGAGAGTTCAAGTAAAAATATGTCCACTGCCAAAAGTGGAAATGCTGGAAGGATCGCAAGGAATCAAAAATATTTATGAAAAATTAAGGGACTTAGAAAAGAAACCTTTGGTAATAAGTCCGGCAAAAGCGAAAAGTCCGTCAGAAATTATAATCTGTGAGGATAGAGTAATTTTTATTTCCCAAGGAGAAAATTTTGGGGCGGTAGTTGTAAGTTTAGAGATCTCTGGAATGCTTCGAAAAATATTCGACGCACTTCCGGAATCCATGAAATCAAAACGCTAGTTACTCGGTTGGCTGCTCCAGTGTCGTTGGACCACCCAGGAGCATAAATGGATTAAATAGCTCTGCCCCGGAAGGGATTTCTAGAGAAACCGGCTTGTTAAAATCCCACATTGTAAAAGAAACATCGAAATTTCCTTCCTGGACCTGCTTGCCGGAAACATCTTTCACAAAAAGATCACCTTCCACTCTATTTACACGTTCGGTCTTAGTGCCAACATAAACAAACCCGGTGAAAGTTGTGGAATTTAGCATCTTGTCAAGATCTTCAAGTTCTTCTGCGGAAAGAGGCTCTCCGCCAAGTTCACGATTTTCCGTTATAAATCCTTTTACGCCGTCTTTGTTTAGCTCCGCAGAAAATTTATAGCTGTCCTCTCCTCTGACATTAACAGTTCCTTCCGCGCTTACATTTTTGAAAAACGAATATTTCTCAAGAAGTTCCTTTCGCGCAGCGACATCTTCCTCATCCCCGGCGGAAAGACTAAACATTGGATTATCCTTTGTATAAGTCCCCTCCGAAACCGGAACTTGCCACCACTTCCCGGCAAATTGATCAAGAAGTTCTTGTGAAACCTCAGCTTCACCAAGAC
>JAHKBB010000023.1 GCA_018826445.1 Patescibacteria group bacterium
ATCATTATCGGGGCACAAGTCGTGGTCCCAGAATCATAATAATATCCGTTTGGACAATATTTATTAAAATTGCTCATTTCTTCTTTTGTGTAATGAAATGAACAGTATTTTGATTCTTTTAAGCCTCCCATGATTGAGTCAACAAACTTTGTGAAATTTGCGGGTCTTTCCGCCTCGGGAGTCATATAGTTGAAAAAGACACTCGTTAGTACACTGTCAAAGGTGTAATCGGGATAGTCGGAATCGATTTCCGAAAACTTGCCGGATTTGCCGGAACTGTGACAGAAAGCATCTGCCGCGATTGTTGTATTTTCCTTAATTTTTTCAAAGACACTGTCCGCTTTACCCGTCAGGCATGATGTCAAATCGAATCCCCACCCACAAGTTCCAAGAAAGCTTAAATACCAATCCAGCTTGTTTTCTTTATAGTTTTCGTTCAAACAAACTCCATAGTATGAAGCTTCATTATATTGAGACATATTGAGGTCGCAATTTACTCCTTCATCCGGCGGTAAAAGTGTACTATTTACCCCCTTCTTTAACATTCTTACACATTTTGCCCCTCCTATTGCGCCAGAACATGCTGATGATCCATGTGTGAATTGATCATTCACTTCTGCCAAAAATACCGGATTTTCTGTAGAATTAACCGGCATTAGCATGGCATTTTCCTCGATACTAAAGTCTAACATCTTTATATCCAGTCCTGCTATTGTACCTTTTAATCCTGCTGTAGCTCCGGGCATCCCACCTGGTGTTCCAAAGAAAGACCCCTTAAACTCACTTCCCTGTCCATAAAACGCTACCACATAGATTATCGCAGCTGCCGCGAATACACCCAGGACCCCGGCTGTAAGCATCTTTTTGTTTGCCCACAGCTTTTTGAGGTATGATCATTCAACAGGGGTAGCAGCGGGTGCATTTGTTGGCGCACCGGGTGCGGCATTGCTCAAATCAGCAGAGTTCTGCTTCAATATTTCCTGCCCCAGATCAAATGAATTTGGATCATTTGTATCAGACATGTTTTTTTGTTTTTATTTTTTGTTTTTTAATCTATTAATTATAGCATTTTTTGGCCTGATTTTCAATCGATAAACATGGTCGCAAGCGGGCCTATGACCGTTAGAAGCAGTCCAAAAATGGCAATTACTCCAACGATTCTGACTATTTTTTTCTGTTTTTTATTCATTGAGTTCTCCTGTTACGATTATCGTTTCTTCAAAAATATCTATGTTGTTGTCGTTATCCGTCACTTCGAGTGAAACCGTGCGCGTTCCGGCCTTATTAAATGTGTGAGTCGGCTTGTTCGTTACGGATGTTTCACCGTCTCCGAAATCCCATAGATATTTGGTGATTGTTCCTTGACTGCAGTTTGAATCGAATATTACGATAAGCGGCGCGTTCCCTTCTGTTTTGCTGGGGCTGAAGCACGCCTGCAGAGGCACTTTTTGGACCGTTACCGTGATAGTTTTTGTGTTTCTTTCCCCGTCTGATGCGATAGCTGTCACGGAGGCTTTAAAAACACCTATTTTTGTGTATTTGTGAGTGATTTTTGAGTCTCCCAACTGCTTGTTTGATCCGTCTCCGAATTCCCATTCATATGAAATGATTTCGCCGTCCGGATATGTGGATCCTGTCGCGTCAAACGTTACTTTTAACGGGACCGGTCCGACCAGCGGATTTCCCGTAATTTTTGCGTTTACTCCTTGTTCCGCGACTTTTACGATAAGTGTATCTCTCGAAATGTTTTCGTCCGCGTCCGTAACCGTCAGTATGACTTTGTAGTTTCCTGTTTTTGTGTATGTGTGTGATTTTGAAATTCCCACCGCGTCTGTGACTTCGTCTCCGTCAAAATCCCACTCATAGTCCACTATGTTATCGTCCGCGTCTTTTGTCGCGCTTGCGTCGAATGCGACGCTAAATGGAACTTCTCCGTATAAATACTGACCGTCTTTTTCCCTGTCCGGAGTTGTTGTGATTACCGCCTCTGGAGCCGCTGATGGAAAGGAGACCTTGATCTCCATATATGTGTCTCCCGTGTCGCCTTCTTCATCTGTTACGAGAAGTGTTACTTCAAATTTTCCCGCGGTTTCAAATGTATGTGAAACTGTTTTTGTTGTTTCCTTTTTGGTTCCGTCCCCGAAATCCCATTCGTATTTCTTTATATTTCCGTTCGGACTTACCGATTTTGCCGCACTGAACACATAAGTTTTTCCTGTTACAAATTCGTCTATATCCGATTCGAGTTCTATCACCGCCTTTGGAGCCGAGGCTTCTTTCACGGTGATTTTAAGTTCTTCAATATTATAATCTCCGTTGTTGTCTGTGACTCTTAGTTTTGCCGTAAATGTCCCGACTTCTTCAAATTCATATTCAACTTTCACTCCTTCCGCGTCATTGAAAGAATCATCTCCGTCAAAATCCCAATCGTATCTCACGATTTCCCCGTCCGCGTCCTCGCTGTCAGACGCGTCAAATTTAACCGTTAGCGGGACTTCTCCCGTGCCGGGTGCCGCGTCAAACCTGGCTGTCACCCCGACATTTGAGATGGAAACTATGAGCCCTTCATACGACTGAACTTCCGCCGCTGCTGTTTTTCTGTCCAACAAGTGAATTTTGAGCGAAACCGGGAATTTCCCGTTATCTTCTCCCTTGTCCTTATATGTGTGTGAAATTATCATCCCGGTTCCCGTTTTCCCGTCTCCAAAGTCCCATTCGTACGAGATGACTTCGTATTTCGTTTTGTTAATGGGCGCGCTTGTCGCATCAAATGTGATTGAAATCGGCGCCGTGAGGTTTGTAACTTCTTCCGGCTCCGTTATAACCGGTGGAAGAATTGATCCCGGTTCTTTTTCAAGAATTTTCCCGCTTAGATAATAATACGCGCCCGCCCACAAAAAGATTGTGAATATGAGCATCAAACCCGCCGCAAGCGCCATCATGGCTCCCCTCTTTTTTGCCGATCTGTCTTCTTTCTTCGCCATTGAAGCTTTGAAGATTCCGACCATTGTCATGATGAATGTACTGAAAGCGAGCACTCCGAATATTACGTGTACTATCGTTATCAATGTGTTTACAAATGAAGCCGGGTCGATTCCAAGCGCTTTTGCTATCGGATTTACGCCTTCCGTCTGCGGCCCTCCTATAAATAGGAAAATAACTATTACTAATATAAGTATAGCTGCGGCGAATGCGATCACGCACCCCAGAAGGAATTTTTTTCCCGCCGGTTTTTCCGTGCCGGGAATCACGGGTTTTACGACCTTCTTGGCTGCTTCCGCCATTTTTTGCGGCGTAGGCTGTGGCTGCGGTTGTGGCTTTGGCTTTGGTGGCTGTGGCTGCTCAGGCTGCCCTGTCTCGAAGTTTTGCGGGGAATTGTTATCCATTATTTTTGATTTTAATTGCTATTGTGACCATCAATGCGAAGAGTATTATACCCAGGTATGGCAGAAGTCTTCCAATTCCTTTTGTTGACAGGATGCTCGCTTCGCCTCCTATTTCATCGAATACGACGTCTTTTATTACCGAATCTTTCTTTCCGTCCGCGTCATATACAGTGAGCTGTACTCTTATGGTTCCCCACGAATCCTCGAAATGCGTTGTCCATTTTATCGGGAATTTGGAAACGAAATCCTCGTCATCGTTATTTACTCCGTTTCCGTTTGTATCAAAGTTTGTGTTTTTATCGATCACGTATTTGACGATGTTTCCCACCGATTCCGAGACATCGAATTCGATGTCCCCGGCTACGCCCAGCAAGTGGATTTTGTTATCCACCGGATTTGGCATCGGATTTGATTTCAGCCGCGCGTCAAGCTGGACCGCGGCGCCGGTTCCTGTTCCGGTTCCTGCTCCGGTGTTGGCGCCTACGCCAGTTCCCGCGCCCGCTCCGGTTCCTGTCTGTCCGGGCACAACTATCTTCTCCGGTGCTTTAAGGCTTACTACATTTATAACTTCATCCTCGTTTTCTTCGTTATCCGTTATTGTGAGTCTTACCTTGTACGTACCGTATTCATCGTATGTAAATGAAGGATTTTCCAATGTTGAATCTTTGTCATTGTCCTTTTCTCCGTCACCGTCGCTGTCCGCGGATTGAAGTTCTGAATTTGTGTCAAAATCCCAAATATACCCACTGAGAGTCGCTCCGTGTTCCGCGTCCGCTTCGGAATTGTTTGTGAATTTTACTTTTTTGCTTTCGCCGATTTGCTGATATGTAAACGCGGCCTTTGGCGGTTCCGTGTCTGAAGTTACGTATATAATAACAGGTTTGGAGATTGCCTCCGTGTAGTTGTTGTCGCGAACTTTCAGACGGATTCGTATTCCTTCCACCGCCGCTTTCGTGAATTTAAATTCAATTGAATCTTCGTCCGTCCATTCATCATTTTCAAATCCGTCTCCGGAAAGATCCCACATGTATTCTATGATCTCGCCGTCTTCGTCCTTTGAAGTTGAATTGAAGTGAATGACTTCGCCGACTTCCACGCTTGTTCTGTCCAAACTAAACTTCGCGACAGGCGGCTCATTTGGCCCGTTTATGACAGTCGCCGTAGGAAGAAGCTGGGCCGGCAGGATCTCGCTTGCGAACACTTTTGTATTTTCATTATCCGTAATTTCAACATCAAATTTGTATGTCTTTTCCTCACCCGCTTCACCGCGCGGGCTTATCTTAATCTTTGTCTTTGGACTTTTTGTAATTTGCTGTCCGAGAATCACATCGTCCTCTGAAACATCAAAGTAGAACCATCTGTACTGAATGATCTTTCCGTCTTCATCTTCCGGATCGATAGCTTCAACTTTAACGTCCAGTGGAGTCTCCACGCTTTCGCCCTCTATTACCGCTGTCAGCGATTTCAATGTTGGAGCCGAGCTCACAACTTTTACCACAAATTCGATTTCGTCTTTACTTGTTGTGTCTTCTTTATCTCGCACAATGAGTTTTCCAAATAGGACTTTGTACACGCTTCCGTCTTCGGAAACTTCGCCGCCGACCATAAGGTCCACGTCTTTGTATGTATGGGTTAATGTTTTTGTGATGCTGTTTTTTCCGTCGCCAAACTGCCATTCATATGAAAGTTTTCGTCCTGTTCCGTCCGTGTTCAATGAGTCTGAAGCGTCCAACGTAACGACACTTTTTCGCGTCACCACTATTTCCTCCGGGTGATTTCCGGACGGAAATTGTTCGAAATTAAAGACTTCTGATCCATCCACATATATTCTCGGCGCCGCGACCGGAGTGTCGCCTTCGCCTACCATAATGTTTCTTGTGATGTTTAGGTCATTGTCGTCTTCGTCAAATACTGTGACTTTCACTCTGTATTTGCCTGATTTTTTGTATGTGTGGCTGATTTCCACCGGTTTTTCAGGGACCGGATCTTCCGAAACTTCAGTTTCACCGTCCCCAAAATCCCATTCAACCGCTGTGGCGTTTAGTTGTTCCACTGAAAATTTCAGCGTCGCGCTCGCGGCTTTTTGAGACCCGACTTTCGCGTCACCCTCCGCGGTTTCTGTTTCCGCCATTTGCGTCTTTTCCATTTGAGCTGAAATTTGCTGGCTCTCCGACCACCAAACGCTCAGCGCGTTTTCGACTGCTACCGGAAGCTCTATTGTTGAATATTTATCCGTTTCGTTTTTATCGTAGACTTTGAGTTTTACGTCGTATGTGCCTTTCGCGAAGTACAGAAGAATCGGCCTTTTTGATTCCGCTGAAGTCTCCTCCAGGAACATGAAGTCTTTGTCCTTTTCCCCGCCAAAATACCATTCGTACACGAGCTCCGAATCTTCCGCGATGTCCGGATCATAGCTCATACCTCCGTCGAAGTGGACTTTGGATGGTTTATTTTGATCAGGGATTTTGTATTGAAAATTTGCGACCGGCGGCGCTGATTCCGCGACTATTTCGACCGTGGCTGTTGTTTCTTCGCTGCCTTCCGGGTTGTTGTTTTTAACCGTTAGGGAAATCTTCGTATTTCCCGTTTTTTCCACTTCAAATGAAAATTTACTTTTTCCGTCAAAGTCATCTATGTTTTTGAGCTCGTCACTGGACCAATCGTAATTTATAATCTCACCAACGTCTGTTTTTGAGCCGGACGCGTCAACCGTAATTTCCGTTCCGACTTTTGTGCGCGTGCTTGGAGTTACTTTGATGTCGGCTTTTATAGTTTGGATTAGTACGTCAAAAATTATTCTGTCCTGTTGGTTTTTTGTATTGGTCGTTTCCAGTGTCACTCTGTATTTCCCTTCCGGATACACATGTGTAACGGATAGTTTGTCCGCGGGGGAATTCGCCTCCGAGTATCCTTCTTCCGTGAAGTCATCTCCGAAGTCCCATTTAACTTGTTTTATAAATCCTGTCTTTTGATCTCCGATTTGCTCCGATTCTTCTATTGAGAAGTTGATTCCCTGCTCCGCTTCGTTTTTCGTAACGACGAGCTGGGTTCTGTCCAGCACGAGTTGTCCGTTTGCATCGTATTTTCTGATGTATGTGTCGTTCGCTTTTAGCGTCAGCTTTGTTGTTGGGGGATCCACTTTGATCGTAATAAAGGACTTCCCCTCGGCAATTGAATCACTGTATGGTTTTTGCGTTGCTTCATTTACCGCTTCCGTACTTTTTATCTTTAAACCGACGCGATATACGCCCGGCTTTTTGTAGATACAATACGGGGTCAGACTGCTTTTTTGTCCTCCATCATTTTCCGTAACTTGGTAGCATTCTATATCTCCACTTACGGGTTCACTGTTGTACGTCCCATCTCCGTTCAGATCCCATTGAACCTGCATCTTTCCGGATGTCTCTTGAGCTCCTATGGAGATATTTGAAGGATCGTATGAATTCAGCGCGTCAAAATTCACGATTAGTGGAGCGCTCCCCTGAGCCACATCCACTTTCACGGACGCATTAACAAACTTCACTGTCGCAAGCACGTTCATGAGCTGGATAGTGGTCTCTATAGCTTTTTGAATGTTGCTCTGAGCTTTTACAAAATTGGCCTTGTCAACATTGTCCTTTACTTCCTGTATGAGTCCCGCGGCGCCTTTGATCTGTTCGTCAGTTGCGTTCACATTTTGCAATACTTGCAGTGACATTAAGATGTCGAATTTTTCGTCCGCTACGCTCGTGATTCCGGAAAATTGTTGATACAGTTGGTATACAGAAAGCTTTATTTCATTCGCCTTTGCGTAGAATCCTTCCGCTGAATATTTTTTCATACATTCGGTTCCGACTTTTGTTGTGTCTTTACAATTCGGGTTCTGGTTTTTCCCGGTTAGTTCCGTTAGTTCGATCGTTTCAACCGCTGTTGAAATATCACTCTGAATACTAATCGGCTCTCCTTTGAGAAGGTTTTTTATTTTGTCTAAATAGTCATTGTATCCCTTCAAAATCGCTTGAACATTTGGATCGGTACATTCCGTCTCATCCACTTTGCAAAGATTTTTTTCAGCTATGGCCCCCGCACTTCGAACTCCTTTGGCGTACAATTCTTCGACGATAAGTTTTGTTTTCACCGCTTGTTGCTCCAAGAGGATAGATCCCGTTGTGTTTTTAATTGTGTCGTATCTGCCCAGGATCATATCTACATCCGCCTTCACTTCGTTCATCACAAACCCAATCGAATTCCAATTTGAAACATTTTGAGCGGAGATTCCATTCAAATCCTCTATCGAAATTCTTATTGCATCCAATTCATTGACCGTCTCTGTATGATTTATATACGCGGTTATGAGATCCTGCACGAGAGTTTTGACCTGACGATCCATCATGCTTAGGCTCTGCCTGCTGCTTGTGTTTAAAATTTGTCCCGGACCCGTTCCCGTTCCCGGACCGGTACTTCCCGGATCTGCACCTCCCGTTTGCTCTTGACCGGTTGCTCCCGGATCACTTTCCCCGGTTGGTGATTGTATCAATGTATTTACAATCGCGTACGAAGCCATGACAATTACAATTCCCACAGCCGCGTATAGAACCGATTTCTTCCCTTTTTCCAGTTGTTCCTGTTCTCCACCGGCGGTGAGGTACATAAATCCCCCATATATGATCATGATTATTCCTATCAAACCGAGGAATCCCAGTATGAAGTTTGTGACATTTACCGCAAATTCACGGACATTGCTTGCTCTTGTTAATCCCTCATCGTATCCTTGCGCGAGGTTCGGATCATCTCCGGGGGACGTAAGTCCGCCTTCAAATTCCGTGAAGCTTATCTCTTCTTCCCCGCATGAAAATGGACCGTAGTCACACCATTTCTCAGCGGATGCGGTACTTGCAAATGGCAGAGCCGCGAGAAGGAAACTCGAAAGAAGCAATGCAACTAAAAACTTTTGTATTTTATTTGTCCGTTTCATTTTGGCATATTTTAACATATTTTTATTTTTTAACCTAATATCCACCGGTTATTTGATGCTCGTCTGCCTGGTTGGCGGTTGAATCAAAATCAACCACCGTATTTACGATCGCAAATGCGGCCGCGGCTATAAGAATTCCGATAGTCGCGTTTATGAGTGTCTTTTTTGCTTTGTTCATTCCATCGTCATCCACTCCTGATACTACGTATAAATATCCACCATAGATGTACATAATTACCGCGACAAGCGCGATGAATCCGGAAATGAAGTTTGTAATTCCCACGATGAGCACTTTTGCTTTTTCCGCGTCCGGAATTGATTCTCCCTGTTCCGGGAATATGATCCCTTTGACCACAAGTTCTGCGATTCCGATGAGCATCAAACCTCCAAGCGCGTAGAAGATATGAGTTTTGTGTTTTGTAATAACGTCCTCTTCCCCGCCGCTTGTCAGGATTCTTACTCCCGCGTAAATGATCGATCCCACCGCAATTGCGGCGACAAATATTTCAACAAATGTGTAGATTCCTTTGAATTGCGCCGCGCCTTCCTCCGCGAAGAGTTTGGCATCCGCTTCCGATGTAAAGGCCTCTCCGTATTCTCCGAAGAATACTCTCTTGACCATCACATCCGCCAATATTACGATAATCAAACCTCCGATCGCGTACATGACAGACCTCTTTTGCTTGCTCATTTCTTCTTCCTCTCCGCCGATCACCAATCTCACTCCGTTGACCACGAGCATTAGGACCGCGATACTTGCCAATGCGTATTTGATAAAGTCCACTACGAAGTATATCGCGCTCGTTATTTCCTGTGCCCCTTCCTGCACCGAGGATTCACCGTGCGCCGGGGTTTTGCTTCCCGCAGAATATCCGGGCAATCCCGATTTATTTCCAATTTCTTTTAACGCGTCCAGCGGATCCTCCACGGCATGCGCGATTCCCGCGTTCGCGAGAAGTATCGGAACGATTATTGTGAGGAAAAGAATTGTAGATTTTATTGTTTTTTTCATACGGCTTGCGGGATTGCGTCTATTTGACCTGTTATGAATGTGCTAACCAGAGCGAATGCTCCGTATATTACGATTATTCCGACCAAGGCCGCGATCATCATTCTCTTTGCTTTTGTTCCTCTTTCTTCGTTGTCCGCCGCTGTCAGGTACATGATTCCTCCGATGATGAATATCAAAACCGCTATCGGACTGATAAACGTCACTACAAAGTTTGTGATTCCGACAATTTCCTGGACTCCGCGGTATGGATCCAGTGCCGGTTTCACTCCTTCCACTCCCGGATATGCTGTTGTGTCGATCTTGTAGAAAACTTTTCTGATCAATGTGTCCGCGAACACGATCAAAATCAATCCAAGTGCCGATATTCCGAGAGTTTTCTTTTCTTTTGTCATGTCCTCCTCACTGCTTCCCTGGGTTACGAGAACAAGTCCGCTTTTTATCGCCATCAGTACCGCCAAACTTCCGACCGTGTATTTGATGAATGTAATTACGACTCTCACCGATTTGTCGAAATTTACAACTCTCGCCAAGGTCTCGTTTGGATTTCCGATCGGGCCTCCTTTCGCGCTGTCGAATCTCAGGATTTCTCCGATTTCGCTCGACGCGCTTATGATCACAAGGCCGATTATTCCTACGATTAGAGACTTTTTGTTGTTCGTAATCGCCTCTTCTTCTCCCTGCGCGATGACCATTCTCAAACCCGATACGACTATCATTAGAATCGCTATCGCGACCATTATGTACTTGAATATCCCGACAAATCCGAGCTCCCCATCTTCGCCGTACAGTCCTTCTGTTATCAGTTTCATCGTGTCTTTGTTTGGATTCGGCTTTGCTATTTCCCCATATTCCTCGCTTTCGGGAATTGCCAGTGACGCGGCTTGCGCTGAATAGATTAAATTAACCGAGAGGACGGCCATCATCAGTAGCATGCATGCGACGAACTGCAAAATTGTTCTTTTCATCCGGTTTTTTTGTTTTGTTATCATATCATTCTATCAAATTTTGCTTGAAATGTAAACCCGCTTTGGGGTACACTTCCTAATGCCTCGGGCTTTTTGGGGGTATCCGAGTATTTAACAGATCAAATCATGAAAGAAAGCAAAAGTATCAGATATCTCAGAGAAAGTTGGTATGAACTTTCAAAGGTTACTTGGCCAACCAAGAACCAAGCTATAAAAATCACCGCTATTGTTCTGGGGTTTACCCTGGTTTTTGCGGCGTTTTTGGGTTTGGTTGATTTCCTATTCGGAACAGGTTATCAATTTTTAATTAATCTCATCTAAACATGGGGAAACAAGCAAAAGGAACCGGTCGCCACTGGTATGCCGTACATACTTATTCGGGCTATGAAGACGCGGTTCGCGAGGCGCTTTTACAAAGAATTGAATCTCTTGGAATGCAGGATTTGATTTTTGATGTGGTTGTTCCAAAAGAAACTCAGATTGTGATAAAGAAGGGACAACCGACCACCGAGAAAAAGCGTATTTTCCCGGGTTATGTACTTGTGGATATGACCGTTACCGATGAATCTTGGTATGTTGTTCGAAATACACCTAATGTCACCGGGTTTGTGGGTTCCGGAACCACCCCTGTACCTGTTTCCGAGGAAGAGTTCAAAGTTATTCAAAGACACATGGGAGCCACGGAGCCAAAATTCAAGATCGATTTCTCCGTTGGAGATACCGTCACAATTTTGGATGGACCGTTTATCAACTACGATGGAGTTATCAATAAAGTCGATGAGGAGAAAGGTAAGGTTAAGGTTCTCATTACGATATTTGGACGGGAAACTCCTGTTGAACTCGACTTTACGCAGGTAAAGAAGAAATAATGCAGAAATTTACAATTATAATTGGGATTCTAGCGGTTTGCGTGATTGCGGTCATCGCGGAGGTTTTGACGCATGATTATTCCTTTATTGAGCCGGACTATATGAAGGCGAATGTTATTGAGATGGATGGTAAAGAGTACGCGATAGAAGATCTTCTTTTTAGCGATGAGGGGGTTGCCGATTTTACGATTATTTCAGAGGCGGATCTTATGGACGCCGGTCTTTATGACTACAGCCTTCAAAGGGTTTCATATGATGGGAAATTGTTTGAATTTGTGGATTTGAGTGAATTTGAGAATTTGTCTGTAACGGTACTGAAATTTGTTGACAATTCGCTGAATATACCTACAATTGTCGGGGCCGTTTATCGGCTTGATTTTGAAGATGAGGCCCTATCCGGAGAAATGTACAGAGTGATCAAGGAAAGAGTAGAGGTCAGGGACGGATTCACAATAAATGAGACCGACGCATATGGAGACGCATCATTGTTTATAAACGACGATTTAAGGATTGGAACAGCATTTTTACTTGTAAAATCAGGAGGAAAAGTGTATGCATTTACTTACCCAAAGGTAAGACATGAAAATATCAGGAAATTAATCGAAAAATTACATGGCTAAGAAGGTATTAACGGTAATTAAATTACAAATTCCAGCGGGAAAAGCTAATCCGGCTCCCCCTGTTGGACCCGCATTGGGCCAACATGGATTGGATATCCAGCAATTTTGTAATCAATTTAATGACAGGACGAGAGAGAAGGGGGATACAATAATCCCTGTTGAGATCACGGTTTTTGAAGACAGAACATTTACTTTCATAATGAAGACTCCGCCCGCGGCCGTCTTGATCAAGAAAGCAATCAAGCTGGACAAGGGATCCGGAGTACCAAATAAGGAGAAAGTCGGAACTATTACGAGAGCTCAACTGAAAGAAATCGCCGGGCAGAAGATGCAGGACCTAAATGCTAACGATGTTGAGGCCGGCGCAAATATCATTGCCGGAACAGCGCGAAGTATGGGGGTTGAAGTCAAAGGATAAATCTATTATTAGTGGGAGTCTTAGCCTTAGAGGCGGGACGCTGGCGGGACGCCTGGCGGGACGCCTGGCGGGACGCCTGGCGGGACGCCTGGCGGGACGCCTGGCGGGACGCCATTCACCACTTAACCATTAAAATCATGAAAAAACACGGTAAAAAGTACCGAGAAGCAGCCGATCTTATAGAGAAGGATAGGCTTTATTCTCTTGAGGAAGGAATTGCTCTCCTCAAAAAAACTTCCACGACAAAGTTTGATTCTTCCGTGGAAGTACACATGAATCTTGGAGTAAATCCAAAACACGCGGATCAAATGGTTCGTGCAACTGTACCTCTGCCTCACGGAACCGGGAAGGAAGTTAGAGTTGTTGCCTTTGTGAATGACGATCACGTGAAAGAAGCGAAAGCGGCCGGGGCGGTTGAAGCCGGAAATGAAGATTTGATTGAGAAAATCACGAAAGGGTGGCTGGATTTTGACACAGCGGTCGCAACTCCGGACATGATGAAAAATCTAGCTAAAATCGCAAAAACTCTTGGGCAAAAAGGTCTTATGCCGAATCCAAAGGCCGGGACGGTAACACTGGAAATTGGAACTGCAATTTCCGAGATTAAAAAGGGTAAAGTTGAGTTCAGAACAGATAAGCTTGCAAATCTTCACAATATTTTTGGGAAGGTTTCATTTGATGAAGCGAAGCTTGTCGAAAACTTAAAAACTTACTTAAAAGCGATAAATGACATTAAGCCGGCTACACTGAAAGGCACTTATATCAAAAGTATAAGCCTCTCAACAACTATGGGACCTCCTGTTCGTTTGGATGTACAGCAAGTCCTGGCAGGCCTGGCGGGGTAGTTTTCCAATTCATCAATCCCCGGTTTTTTCTAAAGTGTGAGTAATGTGGAGATTCGTGGTGACGGCTTTTTGGTGGAGCTGGGGCCGGCGTTTGGGGTGAGAGATGTGGGGAATGCGGGAATTTTGTGGTGACGGCTTTTTGGTAGAGCTGGGGAATTTGTGGTGACGGTAACGAAAATTGTGGTGACGGTTTTTGGGTGAGGCTGTGGTCGGGGTTTGGGGTTTGTTTTGGACATGAGTGATGTGGTGAATGTGGGAATTTCGTGGTGACGATTTTTTGGTTTCGTGAAGGATTGGGGTCGCGCAAGCAATGTAAAATTTCGCGTTGACGGCTTTTTTGGTGGTTTTTTTAGTTTTCAAGAGTTGCGTGCGGAAAGTGTGAATTTCGTATTAACAGTTTTGGGCGGTTTTGGAGGTTTTCAAGAGTTTTGCGTGGAAGGTGTGAAAAATGTGTTGACAGTTTTTTGGTGTTTTTTGGAGGTTTTGCGTGGAGAGTGTAAATTTCGTATTAACAGTTTTTGGCGGTTTTTGGTGGTTTTTCAAGAGTTTTGTGCGGAGGGTGTGAAAAATGTGTTGAC
>JAHKBB010000024.1 GCA_018826445.1 Patescibacteria group bacterium
AGACTTTTTCCGAGTGCGTCTGCAAGGAACACGAGACTGTTATATATAGGTTGATACAGCATTCGTGTCCAAAGCAGCCGGAGTACTCCGGGCTCCTCTATTGTGAATTCGTTTGATTCGAAGGTTTTATCCTCATAATCGAGAGTGACCTTGTACCTTCCGGTGTTTGCGAAGAGTGCGTAATTCCAGCTTGTGTATTCGATTCTTTTCTTTTCTTCGGACGCAATTATGTAATCCTTTTGGTCTTCACAAGAAATCTCTGGGGCTTCCGAAAGTTGCTCCCAACTTCCCTTTGAGTATCTGAAAACGTTCAACGGTTCTCCCGGACAGTCGTTTTTTATCGTAATTTCCTTGTCCGTATTGTTTCGCAGGTCGACGGCAACCACTTTCCCTTGGGCATATTCGGTATTTGTCATTTGTATGCCAATTGTTCCCTGTTCTTCCGCCGGAATCTCTTTTTCTCCCGCGCAGCTCTTGAATATCAGGTTCAGGGTCAAGAAAATCACAAGAAAAAGCAGTACGTTTTTTAGAATATTTTTGCCCATTTACATAGATTTTAACATTTCTTGGACGCCCTTGTAAATTTCCCGGTACTTGAGGTTTACAATGTGCTTTTTCGGTATCAACAGAATGTCTTTCTTTGATTTGATAAGGTCTATGTTAAGTCGAATTGATTCGTGTATTTGTCTCTTTAAATGATTTCTCTGTACTGCTTTCGGGAAGATTTTTTTGCTCACTACTACCGCGAATCGAGATCTTTCCTCCCCTGATTCCTTGGACTTTACAATGAAGAGATCTGTTTCTACCTTCTCTTGTTTCATCAGGAATTGGACTTGCCCCTTTTTAAGGCGAAAGTTTTTCGAGAGCATGTTAAACAGTCAATTTTTTTCTTCTTTTGCTGCGTCTGCTTTTTATGACATTTTGGCCTCCTTTCGAGGACATTCTCTCGAGGAAACCGTGTCTTCTTTTGCGTCTTCTCGTTTTAGCCTTGCTAAGCATTTGTGTTCATTTAAATTTGCCTAGAGAGAATAGCTATTAAGGGTGGGGTTGTCAACCAAGAACGTTCTTAAGATTTTCACAGGTTAGAATTGCGCAAGAACGTTCTTGTATTTTCCCAACCTGTAAAAAATCCGAGAACGTTCTCGAAACTCCTTGACGCATCTTTTGGTTATGTGTATGTTTTTCATGTATTTTAGCCAAAAACATAATGGCACTTAAAACTAATTATGAATTCCTTTTTGTTGGTCGTGACGAAGGCACTTTTCTCGAGAATTACTCCTATGATCTAGAGGAAGATGGGAAGGGCGGCCAGCTTTTTGTCACCGTTGAGGTACAAAATAATCCCGCAGATGCCGAAGAGATTGGAAATGGAATTTACGACACGATGCGAAAGCATTTTTTTGTTGAATCCGGGGACGATCCGTATGACAAGTTTGAAAAATCTTTGAAGGAGGTGAACAAGTTTCTGGTTGATTTGAAAGGGGAAAAACTTTCTGAGTATATTGGAAACCTGAACGTACTTATAGGTGTAATTGTGGGTAGTCAGCTTCATTTGACTCAGACTGGAGATGCGGAAGCGTATCTTGTGAGAAAGAATTTTGTGACTGTTGTTTCGGAGGGACTTGCCGAAGACGGGAAGGATATTTTTACAAATATTGCGAGTGGAACCGTTGAACCCGGTGATTTTGTGGTTTTTTCTTCCGCGAGACTGCTTAGATATATTTCAAAGACAGATTTGGCAAAGGTTTTAAAGCCTGACAATACAGCGGATTCTCTTGGAGAGTTGAAAGAGTTAATTGCTACTGAAATTCTCGGGAAAGTCGGGCTGATTGGAATGACTTTCGAGAGAGAAAGGGAAGTGATTGAAGAGGCGGTTTCGAGTGTTGAGACATCTGTTGAGGAGGCTCTTAGTGGACATCCAAGGAGATTGAAATTTCCAAAGATTCCTAGTGTTAATCTGAAATTGCCGAAGTTTAATTTTGGAATTTTGGATAAATTGACGGATCTGCTTGGCGGAAGAGGGAAGTCATTCTTCTCCGGAGGACTGACAAAGGACAAGATTCTCGGAATTTTGATTGTGGTTATTCTGGTTCTGATTTTTGGGATTTGGTACGCGAAAAATTCAGCGGCGAAAAATGCGGAAATAGAGGCTTTGGATGCAACTTTGAACCAAGTGAGAGAGCAGGTGACGGTTGCTGAAACCAAGGGTCGGTATGACAAAAAGGCAGCTGGAATTATTTTGAGCAAGGCTGAAGAAAGTGCGCTTAAAGTGCTGAATTCCGGATATCATAGAGCGAAGGCGAATGAAGTGCTTTCATTAATACAGGATACAAAAGACAATATTGACAATGTTCGAAGGATTGAGAATCCAAAAGTTTATGCGGATCTCACGACCAAGCGTCCAAATGTAAATGCGCTTGGAATGCTTACACTTCGAGATCAGATGTATGTGTTTGAGTACAACGCTCTATATGAACTCATTTTGGATAAGATTGAAGATCCGGTAACTTTGGACGATAAGGAGACCGTTATTTATGCTACTGATTTTGAGGACCAGGATTCACTTTTGTTCATGACAAAGAGTGGAAAGATTATTCAGTATAAGGATGGAAATGTAGCTTTCATGGATTCAAGCGAGGGACAGTTCCATACGGGTGTGGAAATGACGGATTGGGGGAACAGGATTTATGTTCTTGATCCGGAAAACAATCAGATTTGGAGGTATCCATACTCTTCCACTCGTGACATATTTGCGGCTGCGGAAGATTACAATGTTGACGCTGAGCTTAAGGACGCAAAGAGTTTTGCTATCGACGCCTCGATATATGTTCTCGACAAGGAAGGTGGTATTCAAAAGTTGTATGGAGGAAAGAAAGAAGATTTTGTAGTTTCCCGCCAACCATTTGTTGAATTCGATATGCCTGCAAAACTTTATACAGACGGGGAATACAATCAGGTCCTTGTCTTAGATAGTGCTTTGAAGCGAATCTTTGTGTATGTAAAAGATCTGAAAACCGGAAATATCATGTACACGGGTCAGCTCGTATTCCCAACATTACCCGGACTAAGGGATATGTATGTGGATAAAGACGTAAATAAGCTGTACCTGCTTGATTCGCAGAAGGTGTATGAGATTGAGCTTTAGATAGAATCCGACTTCAATCTGTTTGGATCTTTCTTCTCTGTGTTTGGACCTTGTTCGACTATTACTCCTTGTTTTTCGAAGAGATTGAAGTTTGGGAGGACGTCCGGATAACCTTCTTGGTATACAACGCGTATGATTCCGGATTCGCAGATTAAACTTTCGCAGACTCGGCAAGGATGTTTTGTGACGTAGATGGTTGCGCCGTTGAGCTCGATGCCGTCCTTTGCGGCCTTAGCGATGCACCATTGTTCAGCGCAGAGGCCGTAGCATATTTCGCGGTGAGTGCCTGACTCGATTTTGCGGATATTTCTTATACATCCAACTTCTTTACAATTTATTTCCGGATGCCAATCGTTTGTGTGTTTTACGAGGATGTTTCCGTCTTTGACAATTAGTGCGGCGATGTTTGCGCGAAGACAATGGGCTTTTGGCTCCATCTCGTCTATGATTTTGAGGAATGTGATGTCTTCTTTTGAAATCGCCATGGTTTTTGGTAATTTTTTTGTGCTTCGCTACGCTCGCACCAGCCAGGGATATGCTTTTTGGACTTCCAGCACGAGAGTTTCCGGTTTGAATATCCCGAGTTCGGTTATGACGCCTGTGAATTTGTCCGGAAGTGAAACTTCGAATGCCGGGTTTAGGATTTCTACTCCTTTTGGAGGATTTTCCCAGATTTCATCCGGGTCACGTTGTTCGATTTCTTCGTCCGCACCGTAGACTGTTTTTGGATTGAATTTCCATGAGTTTGTGCATGAATATGCCGGGATGCCGAGTTCATGTGCTCGGTCGACTAGCGATTCTGTACCGATTTTGTTAATGAGTTTTCCTTCGGCAGTCACTGCGTCGCATCCAAAGAGGAAGAGGTCTGCTTTAGGCATCATGGAGCGGCCGGCTGAGTCAACGAAGTGGGTTACAGGGATGCCTTCCGCGGCTAATTCTTCCGCGGTTATACGGCCCTGGTAGCGAGGCCGCGTTTCGGTGTTTATTACACGGAATTTTTTTCCGTCTCTCCAAGCTTTTATGAGGATTTTTGTGACGGTGGAAGAGTGGCAGTGTGTGAACACCGTCGTTCCATCGTGGATTTTTTCAGCTCCGATCTCCGCAATCTTTTCTTTGCTGTCTTTGAAGTGATTCATAACTGTTTCTACGACGTTTTTATCTTTTTCGTAGTTTTCCAGACAGTAATGGAGAGCATTTCTGAGAGCCGGTTCTGTTGCACGAGTTTCTTCCAACTCTTTTACGTATGTTTTTAATGTCGTTTTGTCGCGAGTTTCTTTGAGTTTTATGCCAAAAGCTTCGACAGCTTTCTTTGCGATATTTTCAGCGCCTTGAATTTCCAGTGATTTTATTTTCGAGACGATTTCTTCGTATGTCATTTTACCGTGTATGCGTTATCAAGCCCGAATATTTCGGTGTTTTTCAAACGTTCTTTGTTGTCGGCGTAGATTGTGAATAATTTTTCACCTTTTTTAACCTTGTCACCAAGCTTTTTGTATAGATATACGCCCGCTTGCTTGTCTACTGGAGCGCCCGCGGTTCGTGCGATTCGCGCCACGAGCTTGTTATGGATGCCAACTACTTTCCCGGTCTTTTTTGCGAGGACGTGTTTTGCGAATTCACCCTCGCGAATCGCGATTCTTTGTTCGCCTTGGGCTTTTATCATCTGCATAAATTTCTTATTTGCTTTCCCGGAGTCCAAAAGGTCTTTGGCTTTTTTGTATCCTTGTCCCTTTTTAGCTTTTTCTCCCAGTTCCAGAAGGATTCCGGCCATTTTCAGTCCCTTTTCACGGAGATCTTTTGGGGCATCTTTTTCGCACGCCAGTACTTTTAGTACATCGCGCGCCTCCAGTACCGGTCCGATTCCGTTTCCGATTGGCTGTTCACCATTGCTTATCAGTATTTGGACTTTCATTCCAAGTTTTCGACCGATTAATTTGAATTTATTTCCGAGCGCAATTGCGTCTGCGCGCTTTTTCACCTTCACTTGTGGTCCGCAGGGAATGTCGATGAGTACGCGATTTGCGGATACGGAAAATTTCTTTGCCATTATTGATGCGAGCAACATTCCTTGAGGGTCCAGGCTCAACGGATTTCTTACTCGAATCATATGGTCGTCTGCCGCCGCGAGGTCTACTCCGCCGCCCCATGTGATAAATCCGCCTACGCGGTTTGCTATTTGCTGTAATCTTTTCGCGTCGTTTTTCACATTTGCCAGAACTTCCATCGTGTCCGCCGTTCCGGCAGGGGAGGTTATGGCTCTTGAGGACGTTTTTGGCATTATGAGGCCTGCCGCGGCTACGATTGGAACTACAATCATAGTAGTTCTGTTTCCCGGAACTCCACCGATACAGTGTTTGTCCATTACGATTCTCTTTTTAAACTTTAATCTTCCCCCGTTTTTAACTATAGATCTTGTCAGCGCTACTGTTTCGTCGTCTGTCATGCCGTTTTTGTAGCATCCGGATACGAAATATGCCATTTCCACGTCTGAAAGGTCATCTTCCACAACGTCTTTTATGATTTCATTGTATTTTTCTGGAGAAAGTTTCTTTCCATCTAATTTTTCACGAATGTACACAAGCGAAATTGGTTTGTCCGCGATTGTTACCGTGATTCTGTCTCCTCTTTTTGTTTTTAATTTTTTCCATGGTTCCGAAAACAGTCCAATTTCGTTTTCGTCTATTTCTCCGTTTTCTGAAACATCAAGAATGGCTCTTAAATCGCCTTTATGTCCATTTTTGATCTGGATACGATCTCCCGCGTGAAGGTCAAATTTGTGGGCTGTAGTTTTGCTTAAAACTGCGACAAACTTGTTGCCTACCTTGATAGGAATTTTTCTTGGTATGAGTTTCATTTTGATTTTTGTTATTTGTTTTTATATTTTACCACAATTTTCGCTTGTTTTCAACCTACTGCCAGATGGAAGGGGATATGCAGGATTAAAAAGTAAAATAGTAAAATTTTTTTATTTTTTTACTATTTTACCTTTCTGTTTTACGACTTCCCTAACCTCTCTGGAAATCTGTAGCTCTTCGTTTGTTGGAATGACGAAAACCTTTACTTTGCTTCCACTCGCGTGAATTTTGAGTGCGTTTCTTCTGTTTTTTGAATTGTCCAGTTTAAGTCCGAGATGTTTTAGATAGCCGCATGCTTTTTTTCGAACGTAAAATGCTTTTTCTCCCATTCCGGCCGTGAAGACAATAGCGTCCAGTCCATTTAGTACTGCTGTGTATGCTCCCACGTATTTCGCGATGCGGTATCCGAGGATTTCTATCATGAGGAGCGCTCTTTTATTCCCTTTTTTGCTTAGGGCGTAGATCTTTCGCATGTCGGAGCTTATGCCCGAAAGGCCTTTCAGTCCTGATTCTTTGTTTAATATTTCGTCGATCTTATCTGTGTCGATTTTCAGCTTTTCTTGGAGGTAGAAAACGATCGCAGGGTCCAGGTCTCCGCATCTTGTTCCCATGATCAGTCCTTCCAGGGGAGTGAATCCCATGCTTGTATCTACGGATTTTCCTCCTTTGGAAGCCGCAATGCTCGATCCATTGCCTAGATGAACTGTTACGACCTTTGCATTTTTCTTTTTGAGCATTTTTATTGCTTCATGTGTGACGTATTTGTGGCTGGTTCCATGAAATCCATATCTTCGAATGCCTAGTTTTGAATAATATTTGTATGGAAGTCCGTACAAAAATGCTTTTTCCGGCAGTGTTTGGTGAAATGCTGTGTCAAAAACCGCAACTTGTGAGACTTTTGGTAGATATTTTTGACACGCAAGGATTCCCGCGAGGTTTGGGGGATTGTGAAGTGGCGCAAGTTCACAAAGATTCTTGATTTCCTTTATTACTTTTGCATTTATTTTCACCGGGTCTTTATATTTTTCTCCTCCATGGACGACTCTGTGTCCGATTGCGTTGATTTTTCCAATTTCCAGGTGTAAAAGCACCTTTTTTACGGCTTCGTTGTGATTCTTCGCGTCGCCATTTTCGAGTCCGATTCTATCAATGAGCCCGCTTTCGAGGACTTTGCTTCCGCGAAAGAGCTTGTATTTGAGTGAGGAGGATCCGGAATTTAGAACGAGTATATTCATTAGAACAATTTGAGGTTGTTGTAGTCTAATTCCTGCGCTTCACAGACTGTGAAGGCGGTCACATTTACAATATCTTTGTACGAGCATCCTCGAGAAAGGTCATTTACCGGTTTTTTCATACCCTGAAGTATAGGGCCGATGGCTTTTGCGCCGGCAAGTCTCTCTACAAGTTTGTATGCGATGTTCCCGGCTTCCAAATTTGGGAAAATTAAGACATTCGCATCACCTTTTAATTTTGAACTTGGGAATTTGCGTTCGCAGACGTCCGGAACAAGCGCCGCGTCCACCTGCATTTCACCTTCAACCAATATGTCTGGTCTTTCATACTGAACCATTTTCACAGCTTCTCTCACTTTGCTTACATTCGGATGACTCGCAGATCCACCGGTTGAAAATGATAACATCGCGATCCTTGGCTCAATACCAAACCTCTTCGCAGTTTCGGCCGTATCTATCGCAATTTCCTTAAGCTCATGTGAATTTGGATCTATTGTGATCGCACAGTCCGCGAACAGGAGTAATCTTCCTTCCAAAACCATAAAAAATACACCCGACACTTTGTGGAACGCCTTTTTTGTTTTTATGATCTGAAGTGCGGGACGGATGGTGTCCGCGGTTGAAAATGTTGTTCCCGAGACCATTCCGTCCACTTCATCCGTGTGTACCATCATTGTTCCGAAGTAGTTTATGTCCTGCATTGCCTTTGCGGCGTCTTCTTCCGTAATGCCTTTTGATTTTCGAAGTTCGTAGAAAGCTTTTGCGAATTCTTTGGTTTTCTTCGAAGTCGCCGGATCGTGGATCTCAACTTTACTGAAATCAATGTGTATGCCAAATTTCTCAGCATTTCTTTTAATGGTTTTTTCCGGCCCGATCAAAATGGGAATGGCAATATTGTCACTTGTGAGTTTCCTGGTCGCCATCAAGATTCTTTCCTCAACTCCCTCAGGAAAAACTATTCTTTGAGGATATTCCTGAGCTTTTTCACGTATTGCTTTAACAAAAGGTAGCATTTTGTTTGTTATATCTGTTCTATAATTGTAGCATGCCTTAACCTGTTTTGACTAGCTTTGTGATTTTTCCTGTACTCATTTTGAATACTATTCCCGCCATTCTTGGGATGCCCAACGGTTTTGTTTTGATTTCTATCTTTCCTTGCTTAATTGCCCGGACAATCGATTCGGGAGTTTTGTCCGCATCTATTAGGGAATATGTTGTGTCCAATGTGTCTATAAAGTGGGTGTCTGAAGTTCCGAGCATGGGAAGTCCAAGTTTTTCAGCTCTTTTGTTGAGGTTCAGTTTGTCTGAGTAGAAGAATGAATATTCGATTGCGTCGAACAGACTTAGTTTTTTCTTCAGTTTTTTTCCGAGCGAACGTTTTTTGAAGTATGGATGCGGCGCGACGATAAGTGAATTCGGATTTCTGTACTTATATCTCTTTAGATCTTGGAATGACTCTATTTCTTTTGCTTTTTCTGTAGCGTTTATTATAAGTACGTCACTGTTTTCAATGACTATTTCTATTCCCGGAAGTAGAAGAATGCCTTTCCCTTCCGCGTACTTTCTAAGTTCTTCGGTAAACACCAGTTTGTCATGGCATGTAATGGAAAGAACTTCATATCCTTCACTTACCGCGCGATCGATTAATTCCTTTTCAGAATAGGAAATCCATCTGTCTCTGGGATCAGAGTTTGTGTGAGTGTGTAATTGCGCTTTTAGCATTACTCGGTTAGGTCGTTTACGGCGTCGACGAGATTTTCTACCTGTTCAACCTTCTCCTCAACGGCCTCCTTTTTGGTCTGGAACTCATCTTTAACGCGGTTGAACTCATCTGTCAAGTTTTTTGCTGACTGTTCAATCTCATCTTTGATTTCCAGCAGGCTGCCTTGAATCTGTGTTGTGTCCGGAACCAGTGAGCCGAAGTAACTTTTGATCAAGTATCCTCCGATTAGAAGTACTATTATTAGGAAGAGTAATTTTTTCATATTTTATTTGGTAAAGAGTGTTTTAAAGTCGCCGTTGAATTCCTGTAAAAAACGCGAAAGTTCATCGATTTCCCTGTCTGTAACAGGTCCGCTTTTCATTGTCTTTACTCGGATCTGATCTTTGTTGATTGGGCGTGGATCCGACATGATCATAACCTCAATGAGCGCCGGTTTCCGGCATTTTTCACAAATTCCGACAATGAGAGCCCCATTTTCAAAAGTTTCCGCAATGTTCAATGTGTGTTCCGGATACGAAACTTCGCAGTGAGGACATCTCACGTTCTTTTTTATGTGTTCCAAAACGACTTTTAGATTTTGATAGTTCATATATTTATATACTCTCACTTTAGTGGAGTAATGCAAGAGCTTTTTCGATTCTTTCGAGGGCTTTTTCTTTGCCAAGCGCGGATGCGACCTCAAATGCTCCCGGCGAAAAACTTTCTCCTGTTAATGCGGCCCTGAGCGGCCACAAAATCTGTCCGTTTTTCACTTTCATTTCCTCTATTAGCTTTAACAACTCTTTCCGCAGTTTCGTTTCGCTAAAGTCGTCTAATTTTTCGAAAAGGCCTTTCGTTTTCGTGAGTGCGTTTTTCGCCATGTTCTCGTCCACGTTCATTTTCTCGTGTGTCAGAAGCTTTTTATCGTACGATTTTTCAGTGAAATAAAATTCCGCATACTCCTTCGCGGTTTTTGGATTCTGCAAAACCTTTTCGGATATTGTAAGAATGCATTTTTTCAAATAGCCGCGATTTTCTTCCCACTCTTTCGGCAAATACTTTTCGCAAAGCGCAAGTAGGTCTTCCGCTTTTTTGTCCAGAAGTTTCTCAAGATTTCCCGGATCCTTGAAATGATAATTCAGATGCCCTCTCTTTTCCTCCTCAATTTTCACATTCTTTTCCAGCTCTTTCGCATACGCTTCAACTTTTTCTAAATGCTTTCTGCGCTGCCACTGCCATTGGAACCATTTTAACTTTTCCAGATCGAAAATCGCCCCGGCTTTGTGCACTTTTTCCAGTGAAAACTTCTCAATCAGCTCATCCATCGAAAAAATCTCATTTTCCTCATCGCCGCCCGGATGCCAACCAAGAAAAGTAATGAAATTGATGAGCGCGTCTCGGTCCACACCCTCCTTTATATACTCCTCGACACTTACGTGCCCCTGCCGCTTGCTCAATTTTGTTCTGTCTGGATTGAGAATCAGCGGAATATGCGCAAATTCAGGCGGCTTCCAGCCAAAAGCCTTATATAGAAGTACATGTTTTGGCGTGCTCGGCAGCCATTCTTCACCTCGAATCACATGCGTGATGCCCATGAGGTGGTCATCCACAACAACAGCGAGATGATATGTCGGAAACCCGTCGGATTTAATCAGAACCTGATCATCGACCTGTCTCCCTTCGAACTGCACTTTGCCTCTGATGACGTCATTGAATTTTATCGTTTCATACGGAATTTTTTGCCTTATCACATACGGAGTTCCCTTCTCGAGTTCCGCTGTGATCTCCTCTTTGCTCATGTGCAGACATTTTCTGTCATACATCGGAGCCTTACGCGTTTTCTCCTGTTGCTCACGCATTTCATCCAGACGTTCCTTACTGCAGAAACAATAATACGCGTGGCCGTTTTCCACGAGTTTTTGACCGTGTTCCCTATATATATCGAATCTTTCCGATTGAGTATATTCCTCATCCCAATGAAGGCCACACCATTTCAGCGTTTCCATAAGGCTCTTCTCTGCGCCCTCTACGTATCGGGTCCGATCTGTATCCTCGATACGCAGTACGAATTTCCCACCATGCTTTTTCGCGAGCAAATATGCGTAGAGGGCGGTCCTTAGCCCGCCGATATGCAAATAACCTGTTGGG
>JAHKBB010000025.1 GCA_018826445.1 Patescibacteria group bacterium
AGAAGAGCGATTCCCTCTTTCAGAAAACATGCACTACCAAAAAAATGTCAGTTTCCGGGTTGCAGCAAACCGTCAGAAGTACACCACCATCCCGACAGGTTCGCGTTGACGAAAAACCACAACAGGATAGTTCCACTTTGTGACACACATCACAAAATCGCACACGCCGGGCTGATCGAAAACGAGCACGAACCGGCGGCCGGGTGGCGGATTTGCAACACACCCAACCGCGCGAGCGAAAAGTTCGGAATCGATCAAAAGGTGATGCGGTATCAATTACTGTGAATTTTACAATTTGCATGTATTCAAGGTTTCATTGATTTTTACCCCCCTTTTCTTTATATTGAATGGGCTTTTTACGATCTTTTTAAATGTGGAGGGATGGTTGAGCGGTCGAAAGCGGCGGTCTTGACAGCGGTATGGGATACCGCTAAGATGTGCGGCATGAGAAAGACACAAAGAAAAGGGGACATTGCCGTATCTGAAGCAATCGCTGAGTTTACAAAGATGGGATTTGATGTTTCTGTCCCGCTAACAGAATCAGCTGCATACGATCTCATTATTGATACAGGGGAATTACTTAAAAGAGTGCAGGTAAGATATACCAGCTCAGGAGAAGTAGACTTAAGAAGAATTCATTCGAACTCGAAGGGATACGTGATTAAAAAAACAAAACATAACGCCTACGATTGGTTGTTTATCGCTCACCAAAATGGCAGCAAGTACCTTATACGAAATTGTTTAGTAGGCCGTCGCTCAATAAAGCCAGATAATAATAATTTATTAGGAAACTACAACAAGGAGAGGTGCCAGAGCGGTTGAATGGAGCAGTCTTGAAAACTGTCGTGGTTGCAAGACCACCGAGGGTTCGAATCCCTCCCTCTCCGCCAGTCAGCTGATAACCAATAATAAGTCATAAGCAAGAATCATGATAATCCCACACAACAAAAGATGCTTGAAATATAGAAATTCTGTTATCATCCCTATAAATACAATGGAGAGGTACCCAAGTGGTTGAAGGGGCGGGATTGCTAATCCTGTAGGTCGGTGTATGCCGGCGCGGGGGTTCAAATCCCCCCCTCTCCGCCAGATTTACTTCGTTGACGATTTAAAATCATGACTCCATTTGTTTATCACATAGCGGCGATTACTGTTTTGGATGTCGTAGGAAGTCTATGCGCAAAGTATTGGAGTGTCAGCAAAAGTCCTTGGCTGCTCGCCGCCACTTTTCTAACTTTTGGTGCAGCCGGTGTAGTTTTCGCGTATTCATTGAAATATGAGAGTATGGCGATCACGAATGTGCTTTGGATCTCCGTATCTATAATTTTGATTACCATTATTGGCTATTTTTTGTTCAAAGAGGCAATAACCCCCGTACAGTTTGTTGGGATTGCCGTGATCATAGTGGGGCTTGTATTAATTAACATGAAATAATGGAAGATTTGGAAAAAGAAATAGCAAAAATTAAGGCGCGTAATAGGCGTGTGGAGGCTGATAAGGCTTGGGAGGTAAGCTGGACCAGGAAGATTCTTGTACTGACACTCACCTATCTTGTTATTTCTATATTCTTTCTGTTTGCGAAGATTGAACAACCGTTTATAAACTCTATTGTACCGGCACTCGCTTTTGTTTTGTCGACATTATCACTTTCAGTTTTCAAGAAAGTGTGGATAAAACTTAAGAGATAACTACTTGTTCTTTACTAGTTCAAGGAGGCTGGCTAAATAGGATCATTCAAAAGCCCGTACAAATCCAGTATCCCCATCTCATAGAGTTCCTTATTGAGGCGGCGCGTAGTCTCCTCGTACTCCTTTTTGGAAACTTTCTTGTTGAGGATCATGTACTCCTTGTTTTTGAGGTAATTGCAGCCGAACAAATGATTGGATTCCCACACGTTTGTGCACCAGTCGCAGTCGTACAGCCAGTCGCACCAGTAAACATGATGGCAATCGAACAGATAGCCTATATAGGCGCAGTCGTAGCAGCGCTCCAGGGTGTTCGCGACAGGGCCGCAGTCCACGGAGTCTTTTGTGCCGCGTTCGAGGTTTGCGTTGAATATGTAGTAACTGTCCTCGCAGAGGTAGCTGTCGAAGCAGTAGTAGCAGTTTTTTGAATGGTGAAGATAGTCGCCGAAGCAGTTTACATTGTCGCGCTGATGCATGAACACGCGGGGTTTCTTGAGTTGGATTTTTCCAAATTCTTTCCAGAGGTGGTCGAAGCTTTTTTTCTTAAGTTCTGCGACTTTTTTGAAGTATTCTTCTTTCTTGTATTCTTTGTTGAAGATGTAATATTCCTTGCGTATCAGGTCGGCGCAGAGAAAGCAGTTTTTACAGCCGGTGCAGTAGTAGCAAAACTCGCAGTCTGTGCAGGTTTTGCAGTTTTGAAGGTAGTTGCCGTTGTAGCAAGTTTCGCAGTCTACGGATTCGTAGCAAAGTTCGCAATTTTCGCAGAAAGTCAGGTCGGCGGAATGCCTGTCTATTCGCGAGTCGTGACAATTGAAGCAGTTTTCCATGTTTGAACACACGAAACACATGTATGAATCTTTTGAAACGACGCAAATATCGCCGTAATCGCAATTTACACTTGCTCGCGTCCAGTGTGAGACTTGAGGGGAATTGAAGTATAGGTCTCGAAATTGTTTTATGAATTCTTTTGCCGTAGTCATTTAAGTATTTTTATAAATTCGTTTTCCGTAATCGATGTTTATTATAATATTCGAATTCTTTATTTTCTGAAAAGCGATTCGTAT
>JAHKBB010000132.1 GCA_018826445.1 Patescibacteria group bacterium
CCAGATGGAGAATGGTGACAGGCCGCCACCACGTCCGGATATGCTGAGGAAGTTAGCCCGTGCCTACAATGTAACGGTGAGGGAGCTTCTCCTGAGGGCTGGTTACCTGGACGAGCCGGAGGTTACTGCTACAGATGAAGATCGAGTCGAAGCCGCTTTCCAGTACGCCATGGCTGATCCTGATTACAAGCTTGGCACCCGGATCAGGGGCGAGGACCTCGATGTTGAAGGTAAAAGAGGCGTTGTTATCACCTACGAGACTTTGACAAAAAAGAGGATACTGACCGTCTAAACTGATTACACGGAGGATATACGATGACTGCATCGGGTAGCCTGGGGGACCTCTGTCGTTATGTTTTGGACTATGAAGAAGGCCGGTATGTCGATGACCCGGTGCGCCTGGGAGCCGTCTTCAGGGAATATGCCGGGATTCAGCGCACCCCGAATCAGGCAAGAACGGTCAATCTCGTGCGCTCTCTCGGTATTAAGATCGAGGCGGTGAACTATTTGAAGAGCGGCGGCACCAACATGACAGCTGACGGATACTGGTATATCCATTATTCGGCTAAAGACAGGCCGGCAACTCAGAAATTCACTATCTTCCACGAGCTTTTTGAGGTCATCCACAAGAATATCGGCGTCCTGGTCTCCGGCTACATTCTGATGAAGGAACCGCAGTTGAGCCAGTCTGCCGACCGCTTTGCCGGCGCTGCACTAATACCACCAGGTTTCTTTATAAACCAGGTTGGTATGACAGGCTGCGACCTGGTTAAACTAAGCGAAGACCTTGAGCTGTCACACCAGTGCCTGCTCATTGCCCTCGGGCAGCATTTTGTTGACATTCCGTTTATAGGCGTCCTTTATGAATATCGCCCCACTGGTGTGATCGGCGCAAATGCCGAAATCGGTGATTTTGTTGCTACCGTGGTGGTAAAGACGCCTCGAGCAAGGCGAATAAGGGACCTCTGCGGGCTACAGACCGTGACGGCTCGCAACAGCCATCCGCAGGCCGGGTCCCTGGTATGCGCGGCCATAACCGGCGCTCGTCCGCTCCTTTGGCAAAGTACGCATATTGAAGATTCTCCAGCAATACTGGTACGTCCTCTCCTTTCGGCTGGACTAGAGCCTTACAGGGTGATACTCGTAGCCATACCAAAGGAAGAGCTCGGCATGATTTTACCTCAGATAGAAAGAATCGAACCGGTACAAGTAGACGGAGACATTTCGTGTCCGTCGGAGAGTAAGTGTCGAATTTCCAGGGATTGTCTCTGGAGGTCAAGAGGAGGTTATTATGAACAGTGAACAAAAAAAGGTAGCCATTTATGCCAGGGTATCGTCGGACCGTCAGGATATCGACCTTTCCGTTTCAGCCCAGCTAAAAGCGCTGCGGGAGTATGCTATTCGGAACGGTCAAAGGGTAGTTAAGGAATATATCGACGAAGCGGAGAGCGGACGCTCTATCGACAGACCCGGCTTCAAGCAGATGATTGTCGCTGCTCGGCAAAAGCCCGCCCCATTTATGGCGATACTTGTCTGGAAACTCTCCAGATTCGCCCGTAACAGGGAGGACTCCATTATCTACAAATCACTGCTTAGGAAACAGGGTATCCAGGTAGTCTCCATCAACGAACCGGTGGAGGATACGCCTTCGGGAAGGCTGCTTGAAGGTATTATCGAAGTCATCGATGAATTTTACTCCGCTAACCTCTCCCAGGATGTGCTCAGAGGAATGAAGGAAAACGCCGGCAGGGGCTTCTGCAACGGCGGCAGAGCCCCTTATGGTTATATCAGGGTGAAAGTACAGGACGGTGATACTCCCCGCACCAAGCTTGAGCCTGATCCAAAGACAGCTCCTATCATTCAGCGCATCTTCCGGGAATGTTTCCGGGGGAAGGGGCTCAAGACTATTGCCCGAGAGCTCAACGCTGACGGTCTGTTGTCCAGCACAGGGAAAAAGTGGGGAGCAACCTCTATTGAGAAGATCGTGCGTAATGAAGCCTATACCGGAGTGTTGGTATGGGGCAAGCGGCCAAGAGTGCAAAGCGCCACGAATAGTATTGATCCCTTACGAATTGAGGATGCCTGGGTTGGCTTGATTGACCGGACGCTCTTTGATGAGGTACAGGTTAAGTTAGCTGCCCGGGCGCCTCAAGCTATCCATCCCAGGGAAGTGGATAGTCCATAC
>JAHKBB010000130.1 GCA_018826445.1 Patescibacteria group bacterium
CTTCGTCATAAGTAGGTATAAGCTCGGTTTCAACGAAGATCCTTCGCCCTCCACCAGAACCTACGCCAGGGATGGGATTCTGTTCAGTAACAATATGTGACCTCATTCCGCCACCTGAACCTTCAGAGTGGCTGGGATTGATTTCAGTATGAGTGAAGCTAACTGTCGGCATTATGCTGTCACCTTTATCGTATAGGTTACGGTCATGGCTCCTCCGTCTGGAACGGAAACAGTGCTGGCTAGCACATCACGAAAGGCCAGCCCATACCAACTGCCCATAACGACATAGCAGCCAATCTCTCTGATTCCACTGACCGTGCTCCCGGTGTAGTTGAACATCACGCGCCAGATACTAAATGAGCAATCCGGGGGAGTTTCCGCAGGAGAAGTGTGTTGCATTTCCTGGTGAGAGAGCTGGCCTACGCCGGTGCCTTCACTTACAGGGTCCTCAAGAGCGTAGTCCGAGATGTCGACAGGAGTATTACCCTTGCCGACTCTAATACCGTAAGACGTGGTCCCAATACCTGCGTTAGCTTTCAGATTGGCGAAATACTGCCCGACAGTCCGGTCAACGCCATCTGTATCCTTAATGGTATTGGTGCTTTGTCTCGCATGAGCGTTGATAATTTTGTTCCAAAGCTCAGTAAGGCTGTGAGATGGTCCTTCCTCACGGAATATCTCTAGCCCTTCTCTATCTTTGACCACTACTTCGTAAAATAATGACTCTTGCAGATGTTCCTGAACAGGTGTCATTCTGTTACCCTCAACGTGTATTCTATGGTGATGCCTCCTCCATCAGGGACATCCTGTGGAGTGCTAAAAACGTCCCGAACTCCGCATCCGTAGGCCGCGGTAAAGGGACTCAGGGACCGTTCCAGCATGATGTATATCCCGGACTCTCGCACAGTTATCAGTCCTCCGCTGTTATTGGCAAATGACCGTGAGAGTGGAAAGTCGCAGTTAGGGTCGGCAACCACGGATGCATTGATTACGGTAGCCAGGTGATCCATCTGCCCGCTGCCTATTCCCTGGGTGATCTGACTTCCCATGGCATAGTCGGAAACGCTGACCGGAGTGTTGCTCGTACCGATCACAATACCTAAAGCTTGATTGTTTGCTGCCCCATCCATCCTGAAATTCCAGCCATGCGTGCCGCATCCTAGAGGCCAGCCATTCCCATTTATATCTGTAACCATAAGGGCCGGGTAGGATGCCCCGGTCATCTGAGTCCAAATCACCTTGTTCCACAAGCCCAGAAAGCTCCGGGCTCTCTTTTCCTCTTTTGAGAGAACCTTCCCGTTGCGGCCCCGAACTATTGCTTTGTACCAGAGCTCTCTTTTCATTAGACTGTCACCTTCAGCGTATAGGTCACTGTGATAGATCCCCCATCGGGTACGGAGACAGAGCCAGGCAGCACATCACGATAACCAAGCGCACAGTAACGCGGGGAGTATTTTGTCATCACGTAGCAGCCAATCTCTCGAATGCCGGAAATCGTCAACCCGCTGTTGTTCACCATGACTCTCCTGACCCAGAACGAGCAATCAGATCCGACTACAGCAGGACTGGAGGCTGCCATTGCCTGATGCAGGAATTGGTCAACTCCCGTCCCTTCTCCGCAGGGCACTTCCAAGGCATAGTCATTAATAGTTATCGGCGTCGTACCTTTGCCAACACGAATACCGTGGTCGATCTCTCCTACACCGGCGTTGGCTCTTAACACGCTGCTGCTATAAGAGATAGATCGACCTGTGCCACCAGTGTCCGTGATGGTAAAGCTGGTATGCCTGTTCAGAACATAGAGGCACTGGTTCCAGGCGCTCACGTAGCTCCGGGATAGCGTTGCTATTTGTTCTAGGACCTTGCCGTGCCTGTCCCGGACCACGACTTCATAAGATAGCCCTTCTGTTAGTTTCATTTTCTCTGTCATTCCGTCACCTGGAGTGTATAATTCACCGTAATTGAGCCACCGTCGGGCACATCCTGGGGAGTTGTAAAGACATCCCTTACCCCGCACGAGAAATAGAAGTAGAAATTGTAAGCGACCGGACCATACCGGTAGCTGTGCTGGTGGTAGATTCCCGACTCCCTCACCGTAATCAGTCCTCCGCTGTTATTCACGATGATGCGAGAGATAGAGTAACCACAGCTCGGAGGTGAAACAACGGGTGCACCGAAGGTATTCACCAGGTGGTGCATCTGTCCGGCGCCGTAGCCCTCCGCAATTTGAGCACCCATCGCATAATCGTCAATAGCAACCGGTGTGTTGTCAGTGCCTATCACGACGCCCAGGGATGCGTCTCCCTCACCGCCATTCATCTGGAAATTGTTGTCATGCGAGTCCAGCTTTGTCGGTGAACCGTTGATGATTTTTGGGGAGATAGTCCCTCCGA
>JAHKBB010000026.1 GCA_018826445.1 Patescibacteria group bacterium
GCTCTATGGAAGATTTGAGCGTGAGCGTCGCAGACGACGTCCTCACTATTAAAGGAACGCGCTCGCTTTCGCTCGCGCCCAACTTCGAAGAAATAAGCCAAGAATGCTTTTGGGGAGACTTCTCCCGTTCCATCATACTCCCCGACTCCGCAGACACATCAAAAGTGGAAGCCACATTCAAAGACAACGTGCTCAAAATTACAATTCAAAAATTAAAATACGAATAGAATGAAAAAGGTACGAAAAGCAGTAATCCCGGTAGCCGGACTTGGAACTCGCTTTCTTCCGGCAACCAAAGCGATCCCAAAAGAACTGCTCCCTATTATAGACAAACCGGTGATCCAATATATAGTGGAGGAAGTCGTAAACTCCGGAATCAAAGAAATCATCTTCGTAGTCAGCCCTGAAAAGAAAACCTTAATCTCCCGCCACTTCTCCCGCAATGAAGACCTTGAAAAACGTATTAAAGGAAAACCGGATCTACTGAAAAAACTGAAAGCCACGAACAATCTCGCAAAATTCTCATTCGTAATACAAAAAAAACCACTAGGCGACGGACACGCAATCCTTTGCGCAAAACATTTAATAAAAGACGAACCATTCGCGGTACTATTCGGCGACGACATCATAGATTCGCACACGCCCGCGCTCGCCCAACTTCTAAAAGTCCACGAAAAAGAACATTGCTCAGTAGTCTGCCTCGAAAAAGTCCCACGCAAAGACACTTGCAAATACGGAATCATAAAACCCGGCAAACACACCGCAAACCGTTATGACATCATTTCCATGGTTGAAAAACCAACCCCTGCAAAAGCCCCCAGCCTCCTCGGCATCATAGGAAAATACATCGTAACACCAGAGGTCTTAGACGCCCTAAAAAAGGCTCGCGCCGGCTGCGCCGGCAAAAACGGCGAACTTCGCCTCATTGACGGCCTCAAACTTCTCCTCAAAAAACAAAAAATTCTAGGCGTCGAAGTGCACGGAAAACGCTTCGACACAGGCAACAAAGATGGCTTTGTAAAAGCAATAAAGCATTTTTCCTCGAAATAGCTCTCCGGCCCCCAAGCACATGGGCCCTTGATTTTCCTCCTGTTTTGGGATATAATTTCTTGATCTGCTCAAGAAAAACAAAAACAAAAATAAAAAAATGGACGACTCAATACAACTTCTCATTGAAGAAGCTGATAAAAAGAAACAGGTGGGCGCTCACGAAGAAGCCATTCACATCTGTGAAGGAATCCTATGCTACGACCTGGATTGCCCGGAAGCATACGAAGAGATCGGAGACAACTACTTAAGTCTTCGCGAATATCAAAAAGCCCAGAAAGCTTTGGATCACGCCCTTAAGCTAAGCCCTCAAAGCGCAAACGCAAACTACCTTATGGGATTTGTATACTCCTGCATCGGCAAATGGAGGCCGTCCATTAAACTACTTGAAAAAGCGGATGAATTATATCCAAATCATCCGGAAATCCTTCGATGCCTCGGATGGAGCATGTTCCACGACAACCAAAAAAAGAGGGGAATCGTAGTACTGGAAAGAGCGCTTTCACTTAGCTCCCAGGATCCGCTAATCCTTACCGACCTCGGTGTCCTATATCTCAATGAAAAGAACTTCGACCGTTCAGCGACTCTTTTTAAAAAAGTCATTCAGATCGAGCCGGACAATCAAAAAGCTCACGAATGCCTGAACGCAGTGAAATTTTTCCAACGCGAATACGCGAAGTTGAAAAAAAGGAAGCAGAAGTAATGTTCCGGGCTTAGGTTTTTTCAACCTGTAAAATATTGTGGTCCGGACTACATTGACGAGAAACACCTTTTCCATTACAATACCGTCGGTCTTAAGGGAGTTTTTTTTTGTGATCGCTCCTTGAAAGGAGAGGAAAGTCCGAGCACCAAAGGACAGGATAGTCGCTAACAGCGACCGCTCCCCGCCCATGGCGGGGGGTAGGGACAGGGCCACAGAGACAATACCAGTTTCGGTCCGCCGATGCTTACGCGCAAGCGAACCGGAGCCAAACGTGAAAAGTTCCCGCCTCGGGCGGGGAGCCCCAGTAGCAATACTGGGATGCCGGTAACCCCTATCTGGTGCAAGGTGGAATGGAAGAATTGGAATTATTGCGTCCTTCAATCCAATTCTTGACCACCGCGTATCGATTCTCCCCGCCTACGGCGGGGGGGGCGTAGATAGATGATCACATCCCGCCTCGGCGGGATACAGAACTCGGCTTATAAATAAAAACTTCTTTAAGACCTGCATTTAAACAGACCCCATGAAAAGATCGGAAATCGCTTTTGGCTTAGCAAGAATCCCCGTAGACTTCGCCATGGCCATTTCGGCATCTCTGATCGCATACAGACTCAGAACTTTTCCGAACCTAATTCCGGGGCTAAAGCTGGATCTCGATCTCGCACAATTTCAGCCGCTTCCGGAGTATCTGAAATTTTCCATCGCGGCGGCAATCGGGCTTGTCGTACTCTTCGGATTCAACAAAATGTACACACTCAAGACGACATACCGCATCACAAAGGAGGTCAGAAGGGTCTTCATGCTGAATTCCGCGTGGCTGATGTTCATAATCGCGTACTTTTTCGTAATGAGAGAATTCCCCTTCTCGCGTTTGGTACTGGTGTACACCTGGGTGTTGAGCATAATTTTGATCGCATTCGGAAGAATTTTGACGAAAATCGTACAAAGAGAATTTTTGAAAATCGGAATCGGACAAAGAAGGGTGCTTTTCATCGGAAACAACACGCTCACACGGGATCTGTTCAAAAAATTACGCAAAAATCCGATATATAAATGTATCGGGGTCATTGATAATAACCTCAGAAAGGAAATCGCCGGCCTAAAACCACTCGGGAAAATCAACGAACTCACGAAAATACTCAAAAGATATAAAATTGACGAGATAATTCAGACCAAATCAGAAGTTTCGGAAAAAGAAATTCTGGATTCGTGCCAGGAAAACCACGTCGGATACAGCTTTGTACCGGACCTACTCGAAGTACACCGCACAAACGTATCGGTGGAAATGCAGGCGGGCATCCCATTGATCACACTGAGGCCAACCCCGCTTGAAGGATGGGGCAGAATAATAAAAAGAGGCTGTGACCTAAGCGTCTCACTCGCCGGACTCATACTCCTCTCCCCCGTTTTTCTGGTGACCGCAATCGCAATCAAGCTGGATTCGAAAGGCCCCGTATTTTTCAAATACTTGGATGACGGATCGAGAGTAAAAAGGGTCGGACAATACGGGGATTTATTCAACTTCTACAAATTCAGATCAATGGAACCCGGAACACACAACCTAAGATACACATGCCTAGCGACAAAAAATCAGAGAAAAGATTCGCCATTGGTAAAGATCAAGGACGACCCGCGCATAACAAAAGTTGGTAAATTCATCCGAAAAACATCCATCGACGAACTCCCGCAGCTCTGGAATGTACTAAAAGGAGAGATGAGTTTAGCCGGGCCGAGACCTCACCTCCCGGAAGAAGTGGAGAAATATCAAAAACATCACAAATTCGTACTCACAATCAAGCCGGGCATTACCGGTCTCGCCCAAATCTCCGGCCGTTCCGATCTCGACTTTGAAGAAGAAGTACGCTTGGACACATACTACATCGAGCACTGGTCCCCGTGGCTTGACCTCAAAATCATTCTCAAAACTTTCATCGTTCTGCTCAAAGGGTATAAGGAGTAATCCTAGTCTTCCAACCCATTAAATGCTAAAATAGTCGTTGCGTAATTTTAAACTTTTAAAAGTGCTCAAAACTTTACTGAATAAACTGGTCGGAGACTACAACGAGAAAGAGCTTAAAAAAATCCGGCCGCGCGTCGAAAAAATCAATGCCCTATACGAGGAATACAAAAAAAACCTGACGAAAGACGAAGACTTCACGGCGAAAACGGAAGGATTCAAAAAACGCCTCAAAGAAGGTGAAACAATGGATGATATTTTAGAAGAGGCTTTCGCGACCGTGAAAGCCGCATGCAACACCCTGCTCGGAAGAAAATGGGAGGTCAGAGGTGATGAGACAAAGTGGGACATGGTTCCATATGACGTTCAGCTTGTTGGCGGCGTTATCCTCCATCAAGGTCGAATCGCGGAGATGAAAACAGGTGAAGGTAAGACACTCGTATGTACCTTGGCAGTGTATCTCAACGCGCTGGAGGGAAAAGGTGTTTGGGTGGTAACTGTAAATGAATATCTGGCACATCGTGATGCGGAATGGATGGGCGGACTATACAACTTCCTCGGACTTTCGGTCGGGATAGTTAAACATGGACAATCAAAAGAAGACAAAAAAGCCGCGTATCAAGCGGACATTACATATGGAACAAACAACGAATACGGATTCGACTACCTCCGAGATAACATGGCAATAAATGAGGAAGATCTTGTTCAAAGAGACTTGAACTATGCAATTGTGGATGAAGTGGACTCGATTTTGGTTGATGAGGCGAGAACTCCTCTCATCATTTCCGCTCCGGCGGCGGAATCGACTTCCAAATACCAGAGGTATTCGGGACTCATTTCCCAATTGAAAGAAAACGAGCACTACAACATTGATGAAAAGATGAAAACAGCGGTCCTAACAGACGCGGGAATCAAAAAAATGGAAGAATTGCTCGGAATGGACAACATATACGAGGAAGGTGGATATCAGGAGGTGCACCATATTGAACAGGCATTAAAATCACAAGCCTGCTTCAAAAAAGACACAGATTACGTCGTGAAAGACGGCCAAGTAACAATAGTGGACGAATTTACGGGCAGACTCATGCCGGGACGACGATATTCGGACGGATTGCACCAAGCGATTGAGGCAAAAGAAGGCGTGGAAATAAAACGCGAGTCCAGAACATTGGCAACCATTACATTCCAGAACCTATTTCGCATGTTCAAAAAACTTGCGGGAATGACAGGTACGGCAAAAACAGAGGAAGAAGAATTCGGAAAAATATACGGATTGGACGTGATGGTCATTCCAACCAACAAACCTTGCGTACGCATAGACAAAAACGACTCCATATACAAAACCCAGAAAGGAAAATTCATGGCAGTCGCGAAAAAAGTGAAAGAACTGCACGCAAAAGGCCAGCCTGTCTTGGTCGGTACGGTTTCGGTACAAAGATCCGAGACAATGAGCCAGCTCCTTAAAATGCAAGGGGTGAAGCATAACGTTCTAAACGCGAAACACCATGAAAAAGAAGCGGAAATCGTCAAAGATGCCGGTCAAAAGAAAACGGTCACAATTGCAACTAACATGGCGGGGCGAGGTACGGATATCAAACTCGGTGATGGGGTGAAAGAACTTGGCGGACTTCACATAATAGGTACAGAAAGACATGAATCCCGCCGCATAGACAACCAGTTACGTGGACGTTCCGGACGTCAGGGAGATCCGGGAGAAACACAATTCTTCGTCTCAATGGAAGACGACCTCATGCGTATGTTCGGATCTGAAAAGATTCAAAGAATGATGACAATTCTGAAAGTTCCGGACGACATGCCGATAGAAAACAGGATGATTTCAAACGCGATTGAAAGCGCACAGAAAAAAGTCGAAGGCCACCATTTTGACATCAGAAAGCACTTGGTCGAATACGACGACGTAATCAACAAACAAAGGGAAATCATATACAGAATCAGACGCAAAATCCTCAAAGGAGAAAATGTCAAAAACGAAATTCTCCTTCTCGTGGAACACGAGGTTGAAGGCATCGTCCACCTCCACGCACAAGACAAGGATTCGGCGCTTTGGGACTACAAAGAGATCCACGAAATTCTGGACGCAATCCACAAAGACCCGGTCTACCCGATAGCGCTTCAGGATCTCGAGAAAATAACAGATAAGGAGAAGTTTATCGACACAATCAAAAACTATTTGTACAAAGAATACGAAGAACGCGAGAAAATCTTGGAAAGCGCGGAAATGATGCGCGAAATGGAGCGCGCGGTATATCTTCGAACAATCGACGTTCACTGGATGGAGCACATCGACAACATGTCCTCGCTCCGCGAAGCGGTTTCATTAAGCGGATACGCCCAAAAAGACCCACTCATCGTATACAAAGAGGAAGGATTCGCAATGTTTGAGAAAATGCTCGCTCAAATCCAGTCATCAACCGTAAATACGCTATTCAAAATCGACATAGTTCAGGCGGCTCCGAAGGAAGTCCGGGAAGCACCGGAGCAAAAAAACCTCCAAACAAACGAAGATGCGATCGAAAGCCCCCTATCGGGAGACCGCAAGCCACCTTCAAACAGCAATCCGGTAATCATAAAGGCGGGCGCGGGCGGCGCAGGGGCGAGCGCAGGCGCGGGCGCAGGCGGCGCGAGCGGTGAAAAAGTCGGCCGAAACGAGCCATGTCCGTGCGGAAGCGGGAAAAAGTATAAGAAGTGCTGTGGAAGATAAGGTTGGGAGGAACGTTCCAGAATTTTTCAACCTGGAAAGTTTTGCACAACGTTCCTCGGAAATTCTTTATAAATTTTTCAGAGAAATTTAATGTCGGCGTGATACCATTCGCTTGCTATATGATTGATTTTTATGCGGATGTACGTTATTATGTACATATACATAACTGCATCACCATGAATAAAACAATATCAATCACAGAAGCGCGAAAAAACATCTTTAAAATCACAAACGACGTGCAAAAATCAGACACACGCTACACATTAACGGAGAACGGCAAACCGAAAGCCATCATTATGTCCGTGGAAGAATTTGAGTCATGGCAGGAAACCGTGGAAGTAGCATACTTATTCCCAAACCTCTCAAAAGACATTGAAAAAGTCGAAAAGGACATAAAGAGCGGCGCACACAAAAAATACATAACTTTGGACCAGTTGTTGGAGAAAGAGGGATTCGTAAAGACAAACAAATGACATATACCATCGAAATCGAACCAAAAGCAGAAAAAGAGCTCGCAAAATTGCCAAAAAGAGATCACGACAGAATTTTGGTCGGCCTAGCCGCACTTTCGAACAATCCATACACAGGAAAAAAGTTGAGAGGCAAACACGAAAGCTATTACTCGATGAGAGTCTGGCCGTATCGGATCATTTATAAAATCTTCAATAAACAGTTATTTGTGGTGGTCATCCGAATCGCTCAAAGAGAGAGCGCGTACAGCTAAATAATCTTGCCTCGAAGCACCCCAGATGTTATCTTGCAAGCGCTTCTTTAAAGGTTCACTGTAACAAAAGCAAGAAAATGCCCCACAGAATTGAAGTTTTGACCAAGGTAAACGACACTCGCTCGGAGGTGATGAGAAAAAAGATAGAGGCGTTTTTTCCGCAGGGCAAAATGATAAAAGCGACAGTAATCGACGTATACGTCGTGGACAAACATTTGAAAGAGCATGAGATAAAGGAAGTCGCGGAGATGCTGGCCAATCCTATTTCGCAAACGTATGAACTGGACAAACCTACGCACAAAGACGGGTTTAATTGGGCGCTGGAAATCGGGTTTTTGCCGGGAGTGACGGACAATATCGGGCATACGGCGAAAGAAGAGATCGAGGATCTTTTGAAAGTGAAATTTGCGGACGATGAGGGCGTGTACACGGCGACATTGATACTCATAGAAGGCGACCTCGAGAAAGAAGATGTGGAAAAAGTCGGCAACGGACTGGCGAACAAGCTGATCCAGAGGATCCAGGTGAAATCACATGAGGAATACGCGGCGGAACATGGGATGGGAGCGATTGTGCCGAGGGTAAAGCTGCAGGACAAAGTCCATGTGGACGAAGTTGATATAGATGTGCCGGAGGAGGAGCTTTTGAAGCTGGGAAAGGAAGGAATTCCGGACAAGGACGGGACGAGAAGAGGGCCATTGGCGCTGGATAAGGATTCACTTTGTGCGATTCAGACGTACTACAAAAAAGAAGGACGCAAGCCGACGGATGTGGAATTGGAATCGGTGGCGCAGACGTGGTCGGAGCATTGCAAACATACGATTTTTGCGGCGAAGATCGATGACAATGAGGAAGGTTTGTACAAAGGATTCATCAAAAAAGCGACGATTGATATACGGAACAAGAAGGGTAAAGATGATTTTTGCGTTTCTGTTTTTGTGGACAATTCAGGCGGGATACTGTTCGATGAAAACTGGGTGATAACGGATAAGGCGGAGACACATAATACGCCTTCGACACTCGATCCGTTTGGTGGAGCGATCACGGGAATTGTCGGTGTAAACAGAGATACAATTGGATTCGGACTTGGCGCGAAGCCGATTATCAATAAATACGGATACTGCGTCGGAGATCCATTCGACGAGGAGCCTATATACAGAGACAAGGATTTGAAAGAAATGGCGCTTAGCCCGGGGAGAATTTTGGAAGGAATCGTCGCGGGGGTAAATGCGGGCGGAAACTGTTCGGGAATCCCGACACCGCAGGGATTTGTGTACTTCGATGACGGATATAAAGGGAAACCTTTGGTTTTTGTGGGAACAGTGGGACTTTTGCCAAGAGAATTGAATAGAAAGCCGAGCTGGGAAAAGAAAGCGCACAAAGGAGACAAGGTTGTAATGGTTGGAGGACGGGTCGGACAGGACGGAATCCACGGAGCGACATTTTCATCGGAAGTTTTGACGGAAGACAGCCCGGCGACAGCCGTGCAGATCGGCGACCCTATCACTCAAAAGAAATTTTCAGACGCTATTGTAAAGGAAGCAAGACAGTTGGACTTATACAACAGCATCACAGACAACGGCGCGGGCGGACTTTCCTGCTCGGTCGCGGAAATGGCTAAGGAATGCGGAGGATGCGATGTTGATTTGGACAGAGTTCCGCTTAAATATCCAAACCTCGAACCGTGGAAAATATGGATTTCGGAGTCGCAGGAAAGAATGACATTGGCAATTCCGGAAGAAAAACTCCAAACATTCATGGAGCTAATGGAACGCAGAGGCGTGGAAGCGACAGTGATCGGCGAATTCACGGACAGCGGAAGATGCGTCGTAAAATACAAAGGCGAAAAGATCATGGATTTGGACATGCACTTCCTTCACGACGGCCTGCCAAGAAAAACATTAACGACACAGTATACAAAAGTTAAGCACGAAGAACCGGATTTCCCTGAGCCGAGCATCGAGAATGCGCTAACGGGTATGGCATCGAACCCGAACGTGTGCGGATTTTCGTTCATCAGCCGACAATACGACCACGAAGTTCAAGGCGGATCGGTAATAAAACCATTACAGGGCAAAGGCGAGGTGAACGGAACAGCAAGCGTAACAAAACCATTCCCTGCGAGCAAAAAAGGAATCATTTCATCACAGGCATTGAACCCAAAATACTCAGCGATAGACACATATCACATGGCGGCCTGCGCGATAGACACAGCAATACGAAACAACGTAGCTGTGGGCGGTAATGTGGACTACATGGCCATCATGGACAACTTCTGCTGGTGCAGTTCGGACGAAAAAGAGCGATTGGGCCAATTGAAAGCGACAGCACAGGCCTGCTACGACTACGCGGTGAAATACGGTACACCATACATTTCCGGAAAAGACTCGATGTACAACGATTTCAAAGGATATGACGCAAAAGGCAGAGAATTAAAGATTTCCGTACCACCGACATTGCTCATTTCTTCATTGAGTGTGATGCGGGACGTCACAAAAGCGGTCAGTTTGGACGCGAAAATCGCGGGAGACATAGTGTACATAATAGGAATGACCAAAAACGAGCTCGGGGGAAGTGAATATTTTTCAAATAATAAATTTACAGGCAACGAAATCCCAAAAGTTGATGCCGAAAAAGCACTTGAACTATACAGAACATTCAAAAAAGCGGTCGACACAAGACTACTCGCTTCCGCGATAAGTCTTTCCATAGGCGGACTTGGAGCAGGACTCATGAAGACGGCAATAGGCGGAATGATGGGAATGGAAATCGACCTTCGAAAAGTACCGCAAGAAAGCGTAACACGCACGGACTTTCTGTTATTCTCGGAATCACAGACGAGATTCGTGGTGACAGTCGACCCAAAGCGCAAAGATGAGTTCGAAAAGCATTTCAAAGGACACATATTCGCGGAAATCGGAAAAATCACGGATGAAAAAACATTAAAAATAACAGGTTTGGACGGAGAAAAAGCGGACATAGCGGTCAAAGACCTGCACGAGGCGTATCACAAAACATTTAACAGCCACTGAGCGCGATGAAACCAAAAGTACTGGTATTAACGGGATATGGAATAAACTGCGAGGAAGAAACCGCATACTGCTTTGAACAAAAAGGCGGACAGGCGGAAATCGTCCATGTAAACGACCTCATTGACGGACACAAAAAGCTCGACAACTACCAAATTATGGCGGTTCCCGGAGGATTCTCATACGGAGACGACACCGGATCCGGCAACGCAATGGCAAACAGGATCAAAAACAACCTCGGAGACAAATTTCTCAAATTCGCACAGCAGGACAAACTGATGATCGGCATCTGCAACGGCTTCCAGATCCTCACAAATCTGGGCGTGGTTCCAGCTTTGAATCAAGAATACGGCAAAAGACAGGCCGTACTGATGCACAACAAAACCGCCCGCTACGAATGCCGCTGGGTCCACCTGAAAAATACATCACAGAAATGCATCTGGACGCGCGGCATAAATATCATCCACCTACCAATCGCCCACGGCGAAGGAAACTTTTACACAGAACCTGAAACCCTAGCCGAAATGAAAAAAGGCGACCAAATAGCATTCAAATACGTAAACGCGGACGGCTCAATAGCTGATGGCATCTTCCCAATAAACCCAAACGGAGCCTTGGAAGACATAGCCGGAATAACAGATCCAACAGGCCGAATACTCGGCATGATGCCACACCCGGAACGTTTCAACTGCTTCACAAACGAGAATGGATGGGAGCTGACAAAGGAGATGTTGCTACGATCAGGTGGGAAACTGCCTGTGGAGGGAGCGGGAATGAAGGTGTTTGAGAATGCGGTAGGGTACTTTGGGTGAGGCCAAGACACATATCATATAATTTTCGTTAAATAACAAAATACATGAAAAAACATTCTCCATATATATTCTTACTTCTCCCAATAATAATTTTGTTTATAATCAAAATTATTACTGGGAAATCTTTCGAAGCATATTTTATTAATCTAGATATGAATGATTGGCTATTATTATCAACTTACTATGTTATATGGTGGTACACGTTTGAAACATACAAAATTAGAAAACAAACTGTATTGCAAACAGAAATGGAACAAATGCCAATTTTAGTATTAAACATCCAAAAAGGAGGCGTTGCTGTAAAACCCTTTATGGATCAGAAATACCAGATAACAGAGCAGGTAAATAACTCCATAATAGGTTCGGATCACTATCTTACAGTAAAAAATTTAGGTAAAGGACCAGCAATTAATTTAGAACTAAAAAGTGAAAATTTTGTAGGAGTAACATATCAAGAACGCTTTTTAATCCCTTCCATGCCGCCAGTGACTCCGCATTTTAAACAAACGGTGGGGTTAGTAGTAACCCCGTCGCAAAGACCCCAGGAAAGATATTTTTTAA
>JAHKBB010000004.1 GCA_018826445.1 Patescibacteria group bacterium
CACTTCTTTTTCGAGTTTCTTTAGCAGCAAATATAGAGCGAGCGCCGCACCAAGCGAATCCCCATCAGGCGGAGACGACGGCATAACCAAAATCTTTTGGCTTTGCTGAATTAAGTTGATCACCTCTTTTTGCACTTTATTTAGCTCCATTTTGTTTCAAATATATTCGTAAAATTATACTTCATTTCGGACTCTTTGTCAATAACCCTTGGGTGCGTTTTTAAGGGGATAATGTATCAGAGTTGGAAATTTTTGGCTAGAGCTTCTTGAAATCCACGGCTTTGATTTGTATTTCGTTATACCGGTTTTTTGGATTCCTTTCGATATTGCACACCAAGTCGAAAGAGTCGTGTTCTCTGAGAGTATTTAAATGTTCTGCAAATTTAAATGCGATGATGTCGAGTTTCTTTTGCCCTTGTTCCGCCAGAATTTTTAGATGGGATTTGTCTTTACCCACCTCTTTCATCTTTAGCGGCTTTATGTTTTTGATGAGGAAATTTGGTGATTGATTTCCTGTGCCGAACGGATGGAGTTTTTCGATGAAAGCGAGGGTTTCTTTATTAATTTCTTTCCCTTTTATTTCGCAATCGATTTTCAAAATTGAGCGGAGATCTTTCTCTTTCAATTTTTCCTCCGCATACTTTTCCATGGCTTCTCGGAATTTCTTGAAATTCTTTTTGTCGATATCAAATCCCGCCGCGCAAGCGTGCCCGCCGAAATAATTCAGGTGCTTTGAGTGAGCTGTGAGAGCTTCTATGATATTGAAATGTTCCGGACTGCGGGCCGAAGCGGTTAAAACATCGCCGAAATCCTGAAGAATTATTACCGGAAGCTGATACTTTTCAGCCAAACGACCCGCGACAAGTCCGAGTATGCCGACATGCCAGTCCTTGCTTTCTTTTATGAGGATGAATTTGTCATTGGTTCCCGCAAAGCGAGCTTCGGCCTCTTCCAAGGCTTCTTGCAGCATGAATTGCCTCTCTTTGTTTAGATCTTCGAGCTTGTTCGCGAGCTTGCGCCCTCTGACTTCATCCTCACTAAGCAAAAGCTGAAGCGCAAAGTATGGATTGTCTATTCTTCCCGCCGCATTTATGCGCGGCCCAATCTGATACCCGATTGTTCGTGTGTTTATTTTTTCATTCGAAATCCCCGCAATTTCTTTTAGAAGCCTTAGGCCTTTTGACGCGGTTTTTGCCAATTGATCCAAGCCTTTTTTTACGATTAGTCTATTTTCTCCAACCAGTATCCCGATGTCAGCCACAGTGCCCATTGCGGCGAGATCAACAAATTCTTCCAAATCTCTGCCGTGGAGCGCTTGAGCGAGTTTTAGCGCGACACCGGCGCCCGTAAGTTCCTTGAACGGATACCCCGAAACCTCCGGGTGAATAATCGCAAAAGCTTTTGGAAGCTTCTTTGGAACTGCGTGGTGGTCGGTAATGATAATGTCGATTTTATTTTTGTTCGCCAGAGCCACCTCTTTGACGCACGATATTCCGCAGTCTGTTGTGATGACTAACGAAACTCCGAGTTCTACAAATTCCTCAATGAATTTTTCTTTCAATCCGTACCCATCATCCCGTCTATGCGGAAGTCTGTATGAAACATTCGCGCCGAGCTTTTCCAGTGCTTTTACAAGTATCGTAGTGCCGGAAATTCCATCCACATCATAATCTCCGAACACAATGATCCGCTCTTTATCTTTGATCGCTTTTTTGATCCTTCCAACGGCCTTTTCCATGTCGTCAAAAAGCATAGGATCGTGAAATTTTACGTATTTTTCCGGCTCCAAAAATTCGTTTATTTCCTGCTCGGAATCAAGTCCGCGATTATGCAGAATTTTCGTAAAAAGATCTTTGTCCGAGTCATTTAAAAGCTGCCAGTTTTTATTCAAAATGCTCATTTTTTCTTCTTATTCTCTTTCCATTTCGCCAAAGCTTCTTCCGGTGTTTTCGCCTTATCCCCGCCAAAAACCCACGTATGCCTATCTATTATTTTCTTCTCGATATCCCGCAAAACATCACCAATATCAAACTTGCCTTTCTCCTTTGTAATTTGCGCGATCATTATGACATTAAAAAGCAAATCTCCAAGCTCCTCTTTCAAACTTTCTGCGTGCCCTTTCTCTATGGCCTCGTACACTTCTTCCGCTTCTTCTTTCACGTGCTCCAACATCGACTCAATAGTCTGCTTCTTATCCCACGGGCACCCATTCGCCCCCCTCAAATATTCCGCGAGTTTCACTAACTTTTTAAATCTGTCAGGCATACTGAATCCAATTTATATTCTTGTATCTTTTGAACCACGTAAACTGCCGCTTCGCATAATTCCGCGTATTCCGTTTTATCGTGTCCAACGCTTCTTCCAGCGACATCTCCCCCCTCAAGTATGGAATTATTTCCTTTATCCCAAGCGCCGTTATTGCCGGAAGGTTTTCATTGTATCCCTGTTCCATCAATTTTTCCACTTCCTTCAAAAGCCCTCTCTCAACCTGCTCATCAACTCTTTTTTCAATTTTCTCGTACAATTCTTCTCTGGGCCTGTCGATTCCGATCAAAAAAGTATCGTACAGCGGTTTCTTTTTCGACACGGATTTCTGTTGTCCGGCGGCAACAATTTCCAAAGCCCGCATCACAAACCGTGGATTTTTCGGATCCGTTCTTTCGGCCGTAATGGGATCCGCCGCCTGTAACTGTCTATACAGATAATCGACCCCTTGCTTTTCGAGATCCTTTTGCAATTGATTCCTGAGCTCAAAATCCGGCGGAATCTGCGGAATTTCATAATTTTCAACAATCGCGCTTATGTAAAGCCCCGTTCCCCCAACCAGGAACGGCACCTTTTTCTTCCTCAATATCTGATTAATAATATGAGCCGCTTTTTGCTTGTATTCCGCGACCGTGAATTGTTCATCCGGCTCAAGTACTTCTATCATGTGGTGTGGAATTCCCTGCCGCTTCTCCATAGGCAGAGTATCGGTCCCGATTTGCATCCCTTTGTATAGTTGTCTTGAGTCCGCGGAAATCACTTCCCCGTTGAATTTTTTCGCAAGTTTGAGCGAAAGAGAAGTTTTCCCGGACGCAGTCGGCCCAAGGAGTACAACCAGGGGTTTTTCGGCTGTCTGCAGAAACACATCGAGTTTTTGAATGACTTCTTCTTCGGTCATGATGACTGAATGATACCATTTGAGGAACGTTGTTCAAAACTTTCCAGGTTAGAAATTTCCGGAACGTTCCTCAGCTCCGAAAAAAGGTTGACTTTATGTGCGTTTTCTTATAGATTTGGCCTTGCGTCGGAGACAGCAGGCGTTTTCCCCCCTCCGCTTAGCGGGGGAGTGCAAACATAAGACCTGCCGAGACAAAAATTCGCTTCTGTGAAATTTTTTGTGTCTCAGCTCCGTGTGCTGAGATTTTTTAATCTGAACACAATGCCGTTAACAAAAGAACAAAAGAAAAAGATTTTAGATGAATTGGTGGAGAAATTCACCAGGGCTAAGTCTATTATCTTCTCTGATTACAGAGGACTTTCCGTGAAGGATATTTCGCAGATTCGAAACAATCTTCGTGAGAAAGGTGTGGAATACAACGTTTCAAAAAAGACCTTGATGAGACTTGCGGCTGAGAAAGCCGGAATGCCGGAAATTCCGAGAGAAGCTACTGAAGGACCTTGTGCGACTGCCTTCTCTTATGAGGATGAGGTTGCTGCGGCGAGAATTTTGAGGGATTTCTCGAAAGGAAATGAGAATCTAAAGCTACTTGGCGGAATTATGGAAGGGCGAATTTTGAGTTTGAAAGAGACACAGTATCTTGCTTCGATTCCTTCGAAGGAAGAACTTATCGCGAAGTTCATGGGATCGATAAAGGCGCCTGTTTCCGGATTTTACAGAGTGTTATATGGTGTTATGCGAAAGTTTGTTGGAACGCTTCAAGCGGTTCACGACGAAAAAGCAAAATCTTAAATTTATATATAATTAACCCAATTCAAAATGGCGGATGATGATGCAAAAAAAGATGAAGCGGAAGCTGAGGAAGTAAAGGAGGAGGCTCCTGCTGAGGAGGCTCCTGCGGAGGAAACTCCTGCGGAGGAAACTCCTGCGGAGGAAGCTCCAAAGGAGGCTAAAAAGGAGAAACCTAAGGGGAAAAAGAAGGAAGAACCGAAAGAACCTTCGGTTGCGCTTTCGAAGGACGCTCAAAAGATCTTGGATCTTGTTGAGAAACTTTCTGTTCTTGACCTCGCAAACCTTGTAAAGGGAATGGAAGAGAAGTTCGGTGTTTCCGCTGCCGCACCTGTTGCAGTTGCCGCTGCCGGCGCCGCTGCCGGAGGCGACGAAGGTGCCGCTGATGAAAGCGGAAACGTAACTGTTGTACTGGCTGCCGCCGGTGATCAAAAGATCCCGGTTATTAAAGCTGTACGCGAAATAACGGGTCTTGGTCTGAAAGAGGCTAAAGATCTAGCTGATGGCGCTCCAAAGCCAATCAAGGAAGACGTACCAAGAGCGGAAGCTGACAAGATGAAAGAGACTCTTGAGGCTGTTGGTGCTACGGTTGAGTACAAGTAATTGAACTTTTACACCGGGCGGGTCTCTTTGTAAGAGACCCGCTTTTTCGTGTCTTGCACCCTTTACTTTCTTCCGAAAATTTGATAGAATATTAGGATAAAAATTAAAAAAACAAAAATAAAAGATGGGTGTACCGAATCAAAATTCGTTGAACATGTCGGGGGATGGCGTTCTTTTCTCGTTTAAGAAAAATGATGGCGGCAAGCTTTTTAATTTGAAGCCGGCCGAGGAGGAAGCAGAGGTTAAAGCGCCGAAAGCGGGCAAAATGTTTAGTTTTAAGAATGCCGAGGTGCAGCCGGAACCCGTTAATGCGGAGTTTCAAGTTGTTGCCGCGGCACCTGCAAAGAAAGATATACGTGCGGAAGAAAATGCGTTTGCGAATATTTTTGGTCAACCTGTGGAAACGGAAGACAGAGGTGATGAGATTTTGGATAGTGTGGTTAAAGCGGGAGAAGATTCGGAGCAAAGGCCATTGCTCGGGCCGCTGCCTAAGATTGATACCAGTCTGTTTATTGACGAGGAATATCACGCAAAGAAAAAGTTAGCTTTTGCCCGCGGTGCTTTTGCGGGGGCGATGATGCTTGCGATTACCGTGTTTGGATATCTGTACATGCAGCTTTCGCCAAGTTTTGAGCTTATTTCCGGATATCAAAATACCGAACAATCACTCCACGCAATGACGAATCAGCTTGTAAGTATGCAGACTCAGTTGAATGCAGAGCGGTACAAGATCATTAAGGCTCATTTAGATACATTCACATACTATGCTGATGAATTTTTGAAGAAATACGCGGAATCAGAGGCAACAAAGATCGAGTCTAGAAAGCAAGCCCTGGCGGCTGAAATTACAGAGCTTAGGTCTAAGCTTGAAGAAGATTTCAAGGCGATCAAAGAAAAACTTGCAGACCCAAATTACACAACTGTTTACAGAGAAGAAGAAGCCGACGCCGATACGGTAAAGGCTGAATTCAATCGTGAACTAAAGCAATATTTCCGGGACGAGAAGGCGGATATCATGGAAAAGAGAGAGTCTTCTATCGCGACTGTAAAGGCGAAAGAACTTAATGAAATTATTGCACTTATCGGCAATGAAGAATTTGAAAGTATTTTCGGGGAATATGACCTTGGGCTTGAAACAAATGAAAGCATCAAGAGTGTGATAAGTAAGATCAATGGAGTTACAAAAAATGAACTTTCCATCCTTCACACGATCAGACAGGGCAAGATCAATTGGACAGATATTATTTATGAAATTGAAGGTGTTACAAAACAAGTAGATAGTGTTTTCGGAAGCGGATTCTTTGAAGACCTTGGAGGAATTGCTTATACGTCTTACGACTTCGATAGTAATTCAAGGAGAATTTCAATCACGGGTCAGGCGAAGAAAGACGACGCGAAGAACTTCTCTTTGATTGCAAATCTTATCGATGCTTTGGAAGCTTCATCAATGTTTAAAGACGTAAACATGCGTTCGTTCACAAAGAGCGGTTCGCTTGACGACGTTTATGTCGCGACATTAAAACTCGACTTCTTCCTGCAAGGAGATGAGAAAAGTGAAGCGGATGAGAAACCAAATCCGGATGAAACGCTGGAAGATAGTAAAGGAATTAAAACGTTATAAAATATGGTTGCAAGACTACTAACAAAAACAAGATCAGCGCTCAGAAAAATTCATTACCAAAGAAAGGCAAACTTCTTTCTTACTCTTTCTGCATTGCTTTTTGTCGCGGTGTTTTATTACGGAGTCACGGGGTATCTGGAACTTTCCGAGAAATCGGATATCGTTGAACAAAGTGCGCACGGAAGTGCGGATATTGGAACGAGTTTGGAAGACGCGGAATCTGAATACAGAGACCTTTCGGAAACTCATGACACATTGAAAGAGACTGTGCGAGGTGAAATTTTGAATGTATTTCCAGAACAGGAGCAGTACACAGAGCTGACCAGAAAACTGGATGATTATTTCACAAGTGTAGGTTCTTCAAAGAGTTTGTTAGTTGCGAATAATTTGCAATTCGGAAGTTCGAGAGTTTCAGAGGATGAAAATTACTATGTTCTTCCTATCAATATGACAATTACAGCGTCGGAAGACAATTTCTACAACTTTTTGAATTTCATTCATCAGTCCGGATCGCTTTCAAGCCAGACGAGAATTATGGACATTAGATCGATAAAGATTAATTTCAGATCTCCCGGGGCCGCTTCCGGTGCGGAGGAGATCAATTTCAATGTTCAATTAAACGCTTACTACCAAAAAATTGACTAATGGCAGAGGACCAACAAAATCCAAAACTTTTACAAACTCAGCAAGCAGTGGAGGCGGTGAGTCAAGCCTCTGCAAAAGAGCAGGTGGCGGTGGCGCAGGCGAGCGAACAAGCCGCTCCCGTCGGGGATAAGCTCAAGCTTTTACAAAATGCGATAGTGCAAGCGAACATTCCACAGCTTGTTTTGAATACAATTTCCTATGCGCTTGACCTTAGGTCCAGTGACATTCATATCGAACCTTCGGAGACCAGAGTGCGAATACGATACAGAGTTGATGGGGTTCTCCGACAAATTGTTGATTATCCCGTAAATATGCATCCGGCGGTAGTGTCCCGCGTAAAGATTATGTCGAATTTGAAAATTGATGAGCAAAGAGTACCGCAAGACGGTCGAAGTGAAGTGGTCACAAAAGATGGAAGAAGGATGGACCTTCGTATTTCCACACTCCCAACCGTGAGCGGAGAAAAGATTGTAATGCGTATTCAAGACAAATCCAGAAAGATTTCGGACCTTCCTGAACTTGGGATTAGTGGAACCGCTTTGAAGGCGGTCGAAGACGCGCTCAAACTGCCGAATGGAATCATCCTTACGACCGGTCCCACCGGTTCCGGTAAAACAACCACTCTTTATTCTGCTCTCAACAGGCTGAACAAAGTTGGAGTGAATATTCTTACGATCGAAGATCCGGTGGAAATTGTGGTTGATGGATTGAATCAGAGTCAGACTCACAGCGAGATTAAGTATAATTTCGCGACCGGGATGCGCGCCGCTTTGCGTCAGGACCCGGATATCATAATGGTGGGCGAGGTCAGGGACAGAGAAACCGGCGACACCGCTATTGAGGCATCCCTCACGGGTCACCTCGTATTTTCCACACTGCATACAAATAGCGCGGTTGAAACTCTTACCCGTCTTCTTAATATGGGGATTCCGGGATATCTTTTGAACTCAACCGTCGAGCTTATCATCGCGCAGAGACTGGTACGAAAACTTTGTTATAAATGTAGAGTTGAAGCTCCCGCACCGGATGATTTGAAAGGGCAGATTGATAAGGCGCTTGGCGCTTTGAATGAAGGAGAAATAGGTCCTGCGCTTTTGCAGGCAAAGAAATTTTACGCGGCGAAGGGTTGTTCCGAGTGTGAGGATACCGGATACAAAGGGCGAGTCGGACTTTATGAAGTTATGAGAATGAATGACGGAATTCGTGAACTTATATTTAAGGACGCATCGATGATGGAAATCGAGAAAGCCGCCGTCGATAACGGCATGTTAACTCTGGAACAGGCGGGTCTTGTAAAGGCTCTTACCGGAGAAACAAGTCTCGATGAAGTCTATCGCGTAGCGCGTAAAGTGGAAAATTATTAATAAATATCATGACCAAGACAGCCGGAGATTTCGCGGCACAAAAAGACACATTCTCGGTAGTAAGCGAGAGTGCGGGTCCGGGCGAAGACAAGATCGTCTTAAACATATCTGCGCTCGAAGAGGGGAAATCTCTACTTGCAAAGGGCAAGGGTGGAAGGTTCAAGCTTACCGGCAATGCTGTTATCGATGCTTGGGCTAAAATGAACGAATATTTTACCGAACATTCAAAAGTAAAAGTTCAGGATCTCGCAAATTTCTTCCGACTTCTCGCAACAATGATTAATGCGGGAGTTCCCGTTGTCAAATCACTCGACTCTCTCGCGTCTCAATCCGGCAAATCCCCAAAGATGAAAAATGTTCTTACCGATATAGCCAGAAAAGTCGAAGACGGTGAAAGCCTCTCAAATGCGCTCGGCACTCACAAAGACGTTTTTTCCGAGGCCCAAGTCGGAATGATTTCAGCGGGGGAGGCGTCCGGGCAGTTAAATGAGGTGTTAATCGGTCTCGCAACAGAAGTTGAAAAAAGCGCGTCCATAATGAGAAAAGTGAAAGGCGCACTAACATATCCGGTCGTTGTATTCACGTTGATGATCGGCGTCATTTTCATCATGATGACCAAAGTCGTACCTAAGCTTTCTTCTTTATTTACTCAAGCGGGATCCGAACTTCCGGCACTCACGAGGGGCCTCATGGCGTCAAGCTCATTTATGAGCAACAACTGGTTGCTCATACTACTTACAACTTTCGTTATCGTCGCTTCATTTACAATGTGGAAGAAAACGAAACTCGGCAGATATAATTGGGACAAGGCAAAACTCAGAATCCCTATTTTTGGAAATTTAATGAGACAATATATTCTCGCAAGATTCTCCAGACTTTTCAGCAGCTTGCTCGGAAGTGGCGTCCCGCTTGTGAATGGAATGCAAATTATCGCGCGAGCTATTGGCAATGAAGTCTATAAAGAGCGGATTCTTCTTTCAGTGGAAGATTTGAAGCAAGGTATCCCTCTGGCGGAGAATCTCACGGGCAGTTCCCACTTTCCTGAAATGATGGTTCACATGATTGAAGTGGGAGAAAAAACAGCTTCCCTAGAGCAGGTCACAGACAAGCTCGCAGACTTTTATGAGGAGCAAATCGATGTTTCCGTAAAGAGTCTTACAAAAGCATTTGAACCTATTATGCTTATCACCATCGGCGGTGTTGTAGGTCTTTTGGTAGCGGCTATTATGCTCCCAATCATCCAACTCACGGAAATCGGCGCAGGCGGAATGTAATCAAAATTACTCTGATTTCTGTTGCGTTTATTTCCCATACCCCATATAATTGGGATTAGTGAAAATTCATATATAAATTTCAAAGACAAAATTAACCTTAAAGCTATGTTTAAAAAAGGTTTTACACTGATTGAGCTTTTGATCGTTATAGCAATCATCGGTATCCTGTCGGTAGCACTTGTTCCTACCGGAATGAACGCGCTGAAGAAGGCGAGAGATGGGACGAGAGTTGCGAATTTGGGGACCATTAAAACTGCTATGATGCAATATGTTCTTGATAACTCCATATGTCCCAGTGAAGCGACAGGTGCCAGCACTGACGCACTAATAGCCGCTGAGTTGAATACATATTTTGATGCAAACACTCCTAAGGATCCTAGCGGCAACAAGCATTA
>JAHKBB010000027.1 GCA_018826445.1 Patescibacteria group bacterium
GCGATCCCGATGATCGCGATTGCGGATGCGATTGTGAGAGGTGACTTAACTATTTCCTGGATCCTTTGTCGTGTCTTTTGGCGCTTTTCTGTACTTGTCACCTTGCATTCCGCGTCTTTATTGGTCCAGAAGTCGTATAGGAAGTATAAACCCGCTCCTATCGCTATCATTCCTATTATCGGGGTAACTATCTTGTCCAATCCGATAAAGTCCCACGTTGTGAACCACAGGTTTAAGATCAAGTAATACATTACCGTCTCCGCGAAAATGAATAACCCTGCTATCTGGAGCATTTTTTTACGAGATCCTGTTTCCAGAAGGATTATTACAAACATCAGAAGTACCCACATTGCGCATGGGTTGAATCCGTCTACAAATCCCAGGATCAATGACATTGCCGGGAGCGAATAGCTTTTTATGTCTATTACTCCCAGAATCGGGACTTTGAGTAGGCTTTTTGAGGTTTCGTCCTCGAGTGAGCATCCTGATCCGTCTGAACAAGTTCCTTCTTCGTACGATTCTACGTTTCCGTGTCCCCCGGCTTTTACGTATTCTTCAAAGTTCAATGTGTTTTTTCCTTTGCTTTTCTCTATTAATTCGATAATTCGTTGTCCTGTTGTTTCCTCACTGTCAAAACCTTGTATTATTGTGTTTCCGACCAGTGTGATTGGTGTGACTTTGGGAAGTCCATCCAGTTCTGTTATCTGATAGAAATGCTCTTTGTGTATTTCTTCTTCGATATCGTGGAATGTAATGTCCAGGTCTCCGCGTTCTTCTGAGAGTTCTTCTAGAAATGCCTTTTCGTCTTGGCAGTGTTTGCAATTTAGCCTTTCAAATACGGATATGGGGATCTTTCCGTCTTGCGCGAGGGCGGTCTGGCCGAAAGCAAACAGAGTCGAAATTAAAAATAATGCGAGTATAAATTTTTTCATCTTTGCAATTATATCACGAATTTTTCTGAACAAAAACCGTTTGGGTGGGGTATGCGAAGTCGATCTTCTTTTTTTCGAAAGCTTCTTTTATGGCAAGATTTACTCTTTGCTGGATGTCCATGTACTCTTTGTATTCGTTTGATTTTACAAAGTATACGATTTCGTAATTCAGGCTGAAGTCACCGAATTCCTTAAAGTGGACTCGATCCAGTGTTGCTTTGCCGGTCTTTGCAAAAATCTCTTTGATCATCTTTGGGATTTGTTTTAGTTTTGTCTGGGGAGTTTCGTATGTTACGCCGATTGTAAATACAATTCGGCGGTTTTTCATCTTCTTGAGGTTGTGAACTCTGGAGTTTGTGAGATCCTGATTTGAGATGACTACTTCTTCACCTCGCAAACTTTCTATTCTTGTGGTTTTCAGACCAATTTTTTTGATGGTTCCTTGTTCGTTGTCGATAATAATGTGGTCACCTACTTCGAACGGTTTATCGAGATATATTGTAAATGAGGTGAATATGTCGGAAAGGATGTTTTGAAGCGCGAGGGCTATTGCGATACCTCCAATTCCCAGTCCCGCGATGAGCGAGCTTACGTTATATCCGAGGTTTGAGAGGATCAGGATGACTGCTATTATCCACAGCACTACTTTTGCGAATTTGTTGATGATCTTTAATGTGGCTTTGTTTTTTGAGTCGTTTTTTGTTGCTCTGTCGGTGCCGTACTCGATGATGTTTTGTACGGCTTTTACTCCTTCATATGTAAGGAGGATTACGAGGATATACCAAATTCCTTTTTCGATGTTTGGTTCTAGCGCGAGGACGCGTGTGCTGAGGAAAAGGGCCAGTGCGAAGTAGAGGGGCCATCTGATTCCCGCCAGGACCGCTACAAGCAAATTGTCCCACTCTGTTTTGGTTTTCTTTGCCAATACTTCAAATTTCGCGAGGACGTAGTTTGTAAATACCTTGAACAGAATCATTAGTAAGACGAAGAGTAGGAGGGTGTAGAAATAGTCTCCCAAAGTATTACCATATGCGGTAATGCGCAAGAATTCTTGCATAGAGCCTGTTTTTATTGATTAATGTCAGCGATGATGAGACCTCCCAGTACTTTGATTACGAAGTCTTCAGCTGCCCATAGCAGCAGTAGTCCAACCGGCATTTCGAATAGGAGTCCCATCATTAAGTATCCCGGAATGCCTGCTACGACAAACATCATAAGTCCATACGAGAGACCTTTGCATGTTAGGCATTTCCCGGGGATAGCTTTTTTAACGATTGTATAAAATCCAGCGAAAAGCAGTGTCGTGATCAGTGTGAACAGAACTGATAGGTACATGAATGTGGCCGTAGGCTCTTGTCCGAGCGACGGCATCATCAATTTGTTCCACAGGAATTTGTATTGCGGATTTAGATAATAATCCATGCTGAGCAGCGGGTCGATACCCGCATATATAAATTGTGCGAGTACCGCAACGGCAACAGCGGAGATCAGGTATCTCCAGACGTTAAATTTTTTCAGAACTAACATTTTTGTATTGGTTAATGGTTGTCCTTAAATACAAAGTTACTTCTTATAAGTTATATAGTCAAATATTTCTTCTGTCCGCGCGTATTTTTCAACACTCTTTATTTTGTCCGAAACGATGAGTGGAGTGACCATTTGTATTCTGCGCAGGCCTCCATGGGCTGCTCGCGGCTCTATTTTGTTCCAAGTTATACCCTTTTCTGTTGTTGCGATAAGTTCTCCTGCGTTTGGGAGTTGCAGAAGTCCGTGAATCTGATATATCGCGTCCGGGTATTCTGTGTGGTGTGAAAGTGCGAGACATTCTTTTTTCGTGATCCATCTGTCTATGAGTTTTTTTGCTTTTTCGTCCTCGGAATATCGCAGAGGATCTTTTCCTTCCAATAGTTGATACATATATCTTTTCCCTCTTTTTAAAATCTTTGCTACCCCCTTTTGTGAAAAAATATATGTTGTATTTTTCTTTGCCGCCATCAAGAATTCTATGGCTTTTGATTTTGCCATTCTTTTCATAATTACCTCAAAATCCGCGCGATCTTGCACATAATTTCTAAATTTCTTGTATGACATTTTTCGTTGCCAGAAATCACCCTTTTGTCTGTGTTTGAAATATATTTGTCCGAAGCATCCACCGTCAAAATTGAACCTCATAAAATGTGTCAAAAGGCCCATTTGTCTCAAGGCCTTTCTGATTCTGAACGGCTTTCGTGCTTTTTCCATTCCGTGGTCGGAACAAACGATGATTCTGGTGTTGTCTTGTTTTATATTCAGAAGTTTACCGACCAGCACATCTACTTTTCTCATCATTTTAATCAGCTTTTTATCTGTCTGTTCAATATGTTGAAATGAATCACTGTTTGGGAACCATCCTACTATCAAATCCTTGCCGTGTATGTACGATCTTATTATTTTGCGAATAACTCTGTTTGTATCGTAGTCATTATGGAAAAGCCAGACTAAAGCATTTGTGTAGTGTCTGATAAATGTTGTGGCTCCTTTGTATACCAATTCTCCTATTGCGACTGAATTTTTGTAGTATTCATAAACTGTTTTTGCTTTCTCCAATTTTTTATTTAGTGCTTTGTAATTCACGAGGTATTCATCGAAGTACCTATAGTTTCTGTTGAATTGGTTGTGGCCGGAAATACCAAAGTGAAACGGATTTTTGCCGGTGAAAATAGGCACGTGTGATGGTCCCGTAACAGACGGGAATGTCGATACGCAGGTCGGGACGTATGTTCCCCTCTTTATGAGCTTCCTAATATTCGGCAAAAGTCCTCTTTTTAAAAAAGATTCCAGCTTTTTTGTTGAGAGACCGTCGATGAGCAGGGTTATACACCTTTTTGGCATGGTTTTATATTCCTAATGCTGTTTTCACGTCTCTAGCGTGCTCTTCTTCCATTGTTAAAATATCTTCCAGCGCTCTTTTTAGTCCATATTCTCCAAGTTCTTCCTTTGTCATTATCCCGGGACGCTTTCAACCGAACTTGTAAGTAAGTCCGTCCCGGGGTGTTTAACACCTCTGCACAGTCTGCCACTCTTTCTTTGTTTTCTCAAATTTTTTGTTATACTTCTGCTTGCATTAATTTGGACTCGTTCCGGTTTTGAGTCACTGTTGCACGCATTTATGGTCCGGCTTCAGGGATTGGGAGTGATGGCGGTCAGTTTGCTTCTGTTTGTGTTGTGTAAAGTTTTTTATTCGTTATAATTTGCAGCGCTACTATGTTCCAATATATTGCAGATTTAATTACGTATGATCTTTTTGAAATTGCACAGGGCAGTCCTCTCGCTGATTCCGTGAATTTTTTTATTTATGATGTCCTAAAGATATCTGTGTTGATTTTTTTCATTGTTTCTTTGATCGCATTTGTTCGAACTTATATTCCTACGAACAAGATTCGCGATTTCATGTCTGGGTCTCATTACGGTTTTGGGAATGTTGCTGCTGCCACGTTTGGTGCAGTCACGCCGTTTTGCTCCTGTTCGTCCGTTCCTCTTTTTATTGGATTTATCAAAGCACGGGTCCCTCTTGGGATAGCGTTTTCTTTCCTGATTACGTCTCCTCTGGTTAATGAGGTGGCATTTGTGATTATGGGAGGTCTTTTTGGTTGGAAATTAGCTGTGCTGTATGCACTCTCCGGAATTTTGCTGGGTGTAATTGCAGGAATTATTTTGGGAATGTTGAAAATGGAGAACAGTTTGATTCTTGAGGACGCAAAAGGTGGGAAGATGTATGAATATATTCCTTCTAAGTTTGTGGAAAAAATAAAATATTCTTCCAAAGATGGTTGGAAGACATTCAAAAAATTACTTCCTTATATCGTTGTGGGAATTGGTATTGGAGCTGTAGTTTACGGTTACGTCCCACAGGAGTTTTTCATCAATTATGTAGGGAAATATAGTGTTTTTGCTGTTCCTGTTGCTGTCGTGGTTGGTGTCCCTATTTACGCCGGTTGTTCTACTGTTGCGCCGCTTATTTTTGGAATTACCGCAAATGGTGTTCCGCTTGGAACTTCACTTGCTCTGATGATGTCTATTGCCGGACTTTCGTTGCCTGAGGGGGTTATGTTAAGGCGAGTGATGAACATGAAGTTGCTGGCCACCTTTTTTGGGATAGTGGCTGTTGGGATTCTGCTGATTGGATATTTGTTTAACTTTTTGGGGTAATTCTGTCGAAATCTTGACAAAGAGTGTTCCTCGGGAGATAATCCCTCCCTATTTATTTGTTGGTTTTGAATATGACCGATAAGACGAGAGTGCAATCGGAAACTCCGAGAGTAGTGAGGGTCACTCCTGATATGAAGGCATTGGCCCGATTTGTATTAGAGCAGGCCGGAAGAGAGGCCATTACTGATGACGTGAGATTGGCCGCTGCTTATATCTTGGGGCATGAAGGGGTCGAACCCGCTGCCGAATCGGAGTGGGACCCGGGTAGGGCCCTAAAAGACGGCGTTCGTCATGAATTCGGGGAACGTGGCGGTGTTAATATGTCGATAGAAGCTTCAACTACATTTACCGTTATTGAATCTGAGACGATGCCTAAGATTTTTCAAGGGGAAAGGGGAGTGAAGGAAGGGTGTTATCTTTATTCAAGGCATTTCAATCCGACCAATTTTCATTTCGGACAACGACTGGCCGCTATGGAGGATATGAAAATTGCCTATCCTACCGCGAGCGGTATGTCGGCAATAGGGTGTACCGTACGTCAGAACCTTGAGATGGGTGACGAGGTTATAGCCAGCGGTACCGTGTATGGTGGGACGCATGCTCTTTTTGAGAATATTCTTCCGCGGGAAGGCATTGGTGTCACATTTGTTAATCCGAATAACACGAAAGATTTTGAGAGGGCGATTACTCTTAAAACAAAGATAATTTACGTGGAAACCGAGGCAAATCCCACGATGGTAATTGCTGATCTGCGTGCTCTTGCGCAAATGGCAAACGCTCACAGCATTGCTTTGGTTGTGGACAATACATTTACGCCGCTAAGTTTTACACCGGCTCATATGGAGGCGGATAATTTGGTGGTTCTTTATTCCACTACCAAATTTATTAATGGAATGAGTGACGCGGTTGGCGGCGCCATCTGCTGTAGTGAAGAATTTTTGACGAAATTAATGGATTTGCGTACCGGCCGCTTGATGCTCGATGGACCTGTCATGGATCCGAAAAATGCTTTTCAACTGAATTTGTATCTTAATACTCTGCCTATTCGTATCATGGAACATTCGAGAAGAGCTCTTATGTATGCTCAGAGGATGGAGGAAATGGGTCTTCGCGTATATTATCCAGGTCTTTCATCACATCCCCAGCATGAACTTGCGACTTCAATGATGAATCCTCGGTACGGATATGGTGGTATGCTCTCTGCTGATTTTGGAAGCGCGGAAATGGCGATGAAATTCGCTGACAAACTCCAAGAACTTAATGGGGCGTTTCACGCCGTCAGTTTCGGTTATTGTCATACGCTTGTTTCTGTGTCCGCCACTTCCACTTCGTCCGAGGTTGCTCCTGAGGATCAGAGAGCGATGGGGCTTACGCCCGGATTGGCAAGACTTTCTATAGGTTTCACCGGGGGACTTGAATCCGAGTGGAAAAAAATAGAAGAGGCAATAAATTGTGTGCGGAAAGGATAGGCCGGACCATGATTTTACTATATGATGAGCAAGCGAGATTACCCTGTTAATGTGCCGAACTCCAGAAATTGTCAAAAAGCCTTGACTTTTCTAGCCTTTGTCTGCATAATTCCCGCGTAAGTTTTCAACAGGTTTTATTTCCCCGAGTGTTCGAGGTTCTAAAAAAGGTTGCAGTCTTACATTACCTATCATTTAACAAAGCAAAATGGGTAAAAAATTGTACGTCGGAGGAATTGCTTGGACCACCAAAGAGGACGGTCTGAAGGAAACATTCTCCGCAGCAGGCGAAGTAGAGTCTGCAACCATTATCACGGACAGAATGTCCGGTCGCTCAAAGGGTTTTGGATTCGTTGAATTTGTCAACGATGACGACGCTCAGAAAGCTATCGAGATGTTCAACGGAAAGGAGCTTGACGGCAGAACTCTTACTGTCAATGAAGCTCGTCCACGTGAGGAAAGACCATCTAGAGAAGACAGTTACTAAGAAAAAAGGTCAAATAGAGAGTCCCAGCAATGGGGCTCTTTTTTTGTTACATTGTCGCTTCGGCTTTTGTTTCCTCTGTTGCGGGCGATGATCCCTCTGTTACTGCCGCTTTTCCCCGTGCGAGTTGCATGATCGATGCAATCTCCGGATTTTTCGGATTTAAGTTTCGTGGTTTTTCATCACCTTTCTCTATGAAAAAGAGGCTTCTTTCTATTAATTGCGACTCTTTTTCTCTACCTTCCAGTTGCACGCGTAATCTTGCAACTTCACTGTCTTCCTGTAATGACGGATCCTGTTTTAAGATTGCTTCAAACGCCGCCCTTACCGTTACAACTGCTTGGGTTGTGAGTCTGACTTCTAGTAATGATCCAATTATTTCCAATTCTTTTCCGAAATTTGTTTCTGGGGTTCCCATGGGTTTTTGGTTAATGGCTTTTGAAACAATTCAAGCGTAAGCCTTCTTTATAAAAATTGCAAAACGAAAAGAACGTTTTGTAATTCGAGTACAGGAAGCAACTCGTAATAATAGATTTGACCTGTTGCGAAAGATGGTGTTTAATACCCTCCAATGCTGGAAAAAACACCGGTAAATATAGGATTGGTACATTGCCTGTTTCAGGAGGGGCATGATGATGAGCTTAAGGATTGGCTGATCGCGCATATGACTGAACTTGTCAGAGAAAGGGTTAATCTGACGGTGCGGGTTGTAGCTCCCTCCGAGCATGGAGACCAAACCGAGTGTGTTCTTAGGGAGGTCCGAGCTATGCTTCGGGATTGGGCTGGTACTTACCACTATATTTTGGCTTCGGACCCGGCCATTGATATTTTGGGCGGGCGTGGGATTAATGTCGGGGAAGGGAGCAGGTTTCGTCCGTTGGGCGGTCCAGGGTTTGTTAATAGATTGAGGACGTGGTTGATTTACATTCTGCGGGATCTTGGCGGGGTTGAAGACGAACACGAATTCGAACCCGAATCTTTGAAATCCGCATGGAAAGAGATCGGGGTTTTAAGAAGGCGTGTTTAAAATGGCTCCGGGGGTGGGATTCGAACCCACGACCAATTGATTAACAGTCAACTGCGCTACCGCTGCGCTACCCCGGATTATTGCCTAATTTTCAATTGCCGTGATTTTAAGCGTGCTCTAGCTTGAAAATCTCACGGCCTACAATTTGCTCAGGACGATCATAGAGTAGTGATTTATTCTGTTCGTCGAGGGCAGGAACACTATACCCAAGCTCCTGAACCTTTTCAACAAAATTTTCTATATGGAAGTTTTTCTGTTTTGATCTGATGAATGGGATCGCAAGTACGATCGGGCATTTTTGTTCCAGGTTTTGAAGGAATTCGTACACAATTTCGCCGACTTCACTCAAGCACTTTTTTGTGTTTTGTTCTCCCGGGAATTTGAATAATGCGGGTCCGAGATACGTTTCGGTTATGATCACATCCGGTTTGATTCCGTCCAATGTATTACAAGCATCATGTTCAAGAACTTCCCATTCTCCGTTGAATTTGAAGTGGTGATCCAGCCATTTCAGGTTTTTGTCGCTGTCCTTTACCGCTTTCCCGTTAATATCTGATCCGATTACGTTCATGCCCATCAAAAGTCCTTCCATCAAAACAGTTCCGCTTCCGCAGAAAGGATCCCAGATTTTTTGCCCGGGTTTTGCACCACTTAAGTTTATCATCATTTGCGCGAGTTTTGGAGGAAGCATTCCGCTCTTGCTGTCGCGGGCCGGGCGTTCATAGTCACGGAAGCCATATGATTTGAAGTCCTGGGCTGCGACTGTTTTTGTGAGGTATTTTTTCTTGTCCAAAAAGGTGCATAGTTCGACTCCGTGTCGGAGCAGCCCGGAGTCCTGGATTGCTGTGTTTGCGACGTTTTTGAAGTCTTTGTTCACAAATCTGGCTTTGATGCCTGCTTCTTGCAGTGATTTTTTAGAATCTTTTAATAAATTTTTCAGGAAAATTTCATGTCCGTGTGCTAACTTGTATAAGCTCAAACCGTAATTGATCTTTGAAGTAGCGTCTTTGAAATGATTTTGCAGAAATTTTTCGACAGATTTTCTGACATCACTCGTTTCTTCAATAACCTCACAGATTTTTACAGTTCCTCCGAGTGAATCCAGGAATTTCTGCGGATCATCCGGCAGCTTGCCATTAAACAAGGCGGCTTGCTGGCTCAGAGGTTCAATATTGCCCAGACGCGATCTCAGTTCAGCAATCGATAATCTTTCTTTCCTACCTAATAAAAAAATATATGACACGAAAAGAATATTTAGTTTACTTGCTACTCCTCATCAGTATAACTCTCAGTTTCTTTTTCGGCTACTTTATATGTAAGTATGAGAAAGTCGAGCAGGCGAGAGGGGAGATACGAGTGGTCCCGGAAATTAATGGGTATTGAATTGGATATGTGTATATAGTATCGTGCAGACGCTGTACAATTAACCAACTTAAAAATGTCAATGTCACTGAACAGAGTCCAATTGATTGGGAATCTTACGCGTGATCCGGAACTACGCCAAATTCCCGGCGGGCAATCCGTTGCCAGCTTTGGAGTTGCAACAAATATGCGTTGGAAAGATCAAAGTGGGGAAACTCAAAACAAAACCGAATTTCACAATATCGTTGCTTGGAGGAAGCTTGCCGAGATTTGTGGGCAATATCTTCGCAAAGGAAGCAAAGTTTTCATCGAGGGAAGACTTCAGACTCGTGATTGGGAAGGTGAGGATGGTGTGAAAAGATACAGAACCGAAATCGTTGCGGACAATATGATCATGCTTGATCGAAAAGGCGAAGGAATGCCGGATCTGGCAAATGAAGATCGTGAACCCGCGGGAGTTAAAGGGAAGTCAAAAGACGCGGAGCCGGTTCCGGTTGAGGGGGATGATGTTGAGATAGATGACTTGCCGTTTTAATCAATCTCGGGATTGATTTTCCCAACCTGGAGATTTTTTAATCCCGGGGTTGGGGCATAAGTAAGAGGCGTCATTTCATTTCACGTGCAGGCTCTGAAATTTAGAGCGGGGTGCAGAGGTGGAAACGACGCCTCAACATAATGCTCGACAATCGCATCCATCAGCATCTTTTTTAAGGAGAGCTGGAATGCATATGATTGAAGAGCAGTGGTCGCAACAGGGCCGACATTTGTGTCCTGTTACTCTCCCTACTGTTCTTCGGTGGTTTCTTTATAGTGGAGTTCCGCCGTCCACTTCGTTTGTTTTTGTTTTTGGTGTCGTTCATCCCGTAAGGGAAACGACAGTTTTTTTTGTCCGTTTGTTTTTGTTTTTTGCCTGCCCTTTAAAAGGGAGGACTGCTTTAGAGGTGGTAGTGTTCGGCTGCCATCGAAAAGCAGGGAGGGAGTGGCTTCTCAAAAATGCTTGAGCAGCCATATCTCTACCTTCTTTACGAGCCTGATTATCAATGGGCTCTTAAATCATATCCCGCTATTATATCATTTTTCAGGTTGACTTTCAAGACTGCTGGTAATGTATAATGCCTTTGAAAAGTCTTTGTCATTACTGAATGATAACACAAATAAAGTAATACGTCAACAATGCAAGACTCCGCAGTGGAAAGCCAATACAAAGGGCGCTTAGTGTTGATTGTTGGGCCATCCGGATCCGGAAAAGGAACGGTGATTTCTATATTGAAAAAACGTCACCCGGATTGGATTTATCCAATTTCTTACACGACTCGCAAGAGGCGTCCAACCGAGGTGGATGGTGAGGTTTATCATTTCTTATCCAGGGAAGACTTTGAAAAGGGGATTGAAGATGGGGATTTCCTGGAATATGCGATTGTTCACTCCAACAATTATTACGGAACTTCAAAGAAGGATATTTTGAACGCTCTCGAACAGGGGAAAATTGTTGTGCGGGAGATTGATATTCAAGGTTTTGAGTCGATAAAAGAGGTTGTGCCAGCAGAAAATCTCACATCCATCTTTTTGATGGTTGATTCGCTGGATGATTTGATTGGTCGTATTTTGAAGCGCGGGAAACTTCCGGAAGAGGAGATAAAGCGTCGGATGCAGAGTGCGCAAAATGAGATTGCGAAGAAGGATAAATGTGATTTTGTTGTCCCTAGCGTGACCGGGCAAGTTGAACAGTGTGCCGATCAGGTTGAAAAACTGATTTTAGAGCGGGCGTAGTAGCTACCACGAGGTTCTTTCTGGACGTGTTTTTGGTTTTGTTGTAAGGTTATTACTGATTTAAACCAATGGGGCGTCGCCAAGTGGTAAGGCAGTGGGTTCTGGTCCCACCATTCCGGGGGTTCGAATCCCTCCGCCCCAGCCAAAAATATAAATGCTTAACTAAAATCATATGAAAGGATACACGGAGAATATTGAGAAACTTACTCTTGAGAACGATAAGTTTCGGCGTGTTCTTTATACAGGGAAGAATTGCCAGCTTGTTCTTATGAGTCTTGAGCCAAATCAAGATATCGGGATGGAGGTTCATGAGGAGAATGATCAGTTCTTTAGGTTTGAAAGTGGGACGGGGAAGGTGATTATTGATGGGAATGAATATGAAGTGGAGGACGGATTGGCTGTCATCGTTCCGGCGGGAGCGGAGCATAACGTTATCAATACTTCTTCCTCAGAGGCTCTTAAGATGTACACGATATATTCTCCGCCGCATCATAAGGATGGAATTGTACGTATGACTAAGGAAGAAGCTGAGGCGAATGACGAGGGTTTTGATGGAGTGACAACAGAGCCAGCCATGTTTTAAGCACATGAAAAAACTGCCGCGAAAATTTTTTGAAAGATCTACGCTGGAAGTTGCCGGGGATTTGGTGGGAAAAGTTTTGGTTTTCGGCGACAAAAAGGCTGTTATTACCGAAACCGAAGCGTATTTTGGTGATGATCCCGCCAGTCATGGATCACGCGGAGTAACAAAAAGAAATTTTCCGATGTTTGGACCTGCGGGGCATACGTATGTCTACTTCATATACGGGATGTATTTTTGTTTGAATATTACGACTGAAAAAGAAGGGTTTCCTGCGGCTGTTTTGATTCGAGGTGTAAGGGTGTTGGATACGAATGAATTGTTTAACGGTCCCGGGAAATTGTGTTCGCATCTTGGCATAACCAAGAAGCACAATGATATTGATGTTTGCAGGTCCGGTCTGGTTTATGTTGCTGATGCCGGGATAAAATTAAAAGCGAAGAAAACTCCTCGTGTCGGGATTAAGAAAAATGCTCATAAGAAATGGCGTTTTGTGGCAGTCTAGAACAACCCCAACCGGTTGGCTTCTCAAAATCATCATTTAATTTCTACTTGGGTCTGTAAATATTTTTGTGTAAATGTTAAGTGGCCAAATCATATTAACTCTTTTGAATAGTTGTTTCATTAAAAATTGTGCCTTTCCACTTTTTTATACTGTCTCATTTTCAGATATGAGCTGGAATTATGCTGAAATCGAGCTCAAGGGTACTAGACCCGAGTAGCCAGCCATTCAGTACATCACATCCAGTCGTCCTGTGTTTGTGTTGCCGAGATAGAAGTGGAAATTTAACGTCATTCCGATTCTTGTGGCGGTGAAATCTTTATTATCGTTGCTGTCGATTTTGTAGCCGAGAGCTTCCAAAGCGGTTATTGTTTTTTCGATGTCATCTTCTGTGACGAGCCGGTTAAATCTGTACGCGACCCATCCGCTGACATCGTTGTCCCATAACTTTACTTCGTTCTCGAATACTTCCTTTAGAATTGGCATTAATTCATCATTAACTATTATTCCTTTTTCAGTTGCGGCTTCAATTTCTATTGTTTCGTCGTACTTCATTTGAGGACGTGTTTTTGTGACGGGGGGTGCGCCACTACCACCAGTAAAACTATCTGTGGTTTCCGCATGGCAAAGTTGTGTCTTGTATGTGGAAGGTTCCGAAGCGGTTGTGTTCACACCATCTTTATTGGTTATGTGAGCCGTTCTAATGGTATTGCTCATTGGATATTCCACTACCAATTCCGGTGAGCTTAAATCGTTGGCAACAACATAAACACTGACATCACTTGATTCGGTGTCGCTAAAATCCGCGATGAGGCCGTTGTCGTTTCCCAAATTTCCGTTGGCGTCCAATTTCATAATCATCGCTTCGGTATATTCCAACCATGTTCCTAAGACCTTGCGTTTAATTCCGGTGTGCCATGTTCCCGCTATTGCGTAGCCGGAATCGGTGGTTGGAATTATGTCGTAGCCGTTCAAATCTTTCATTCCACCGATAGTTTTCCCCCACTGGTAATTGAAATTTTTGTCCAGTTTTACTAATACAATGTTTTTAGCCCTAAAGGGGGCTGATGTTTCTTCAATAGTGTCAGCAATTATCTCCATGTCTCTTTTGGACGCCGAAGTTTCGGGGCTTCCAAGAGGGTATCTTTTGTTGTATTCATTTATCATTTCCTCATATGTTTTATTCCGCTCGCTGATTTGTTGATCTTCAAGACTGATAGCGGTGATATTTCCCATGATGATGTACCCGCCATCGGAGGTTTTTTTCATTACAATGTCTCCTAAAAACCTTTTTATTTTAATGATTCTTGCCCACTGAAATTTGCCTTCCGAGTTCACTTTGGCGCCTACCAAAGACGATTCTTTAAAAGCTCCCTCTACTCCTTTGGCAATTTCGGCATCTGATAAAATGGAAAAATAACTTCCAAGGGCGATGTAACCGCCGTCCGAAGTCTGCTCCGCCGTGATGAATTGCCCAAATCCCACGTGGAATTTATTCGGGGTTCCCACCGTGAAGCTTTTTCCGTCCGGGTTCATTATCAAATTCGGAATTTCGATTGGCACATTTTCCAGTCCGGTGGCCCACTCAAATTCTCCATTCTTATCTAATTTAACGAGAGCGGGGACTTTCTGATCGTTTTCTTCTACAAGTTTGACATTGCCGATCAAAATATAACCGCCATCCGAAGTTTGTCTCATGGACTTGGCCATCTTGTCATCACCTTCGATTTTTTTGAGCCAATTGGTTTCACCGTCGGTAGAAAAGTTTCCAAGAAATAGAGTGTCCTGTACGTCTGCTACATCTACCTGTCCGACCAAAACTCCCGTCGCTCCGGACATCACGAATCCCCCGTCTTTGGTGGGTAAAAGTTTTGCGGGGGTGTCTGTGCTTTGTTGGCTTACTGTTCTTGTCCAGATCCGATTTCCGTTGCCATCAAGTTTTACCACAAAATTATCGCCCTGTGCCTCAAGCGCTTCCTCTTCTTCATCCGTCATGAACTCGCCGCTGATTTCTCCGGCCGCAACGATACTCCCATCAGTCAGCTGAGTGATAGCGTAGCCATCTGAACTGCAATTATGAAACATTTTGCTCCATTCTTTATTCCCATTGCTGTCAGCTTTGATCCAAAACATACTCATGCCACACAGTTCGATAGGGGTCCAAGTGCTCCCCGTGATGGCATATCTGCCATCTGAAGTTTGAACTATACTAAAAGAATCAGAATTGTCTTTGAGGCGGTACGATTTTATGAATGTTGTTGTTTGGAAAGTTTCCGTGTCTCCGGAGAAGAAACTCATTGAACTTTTGTCTGTAATATCTTCTTTCAATCTATAAATCATTTCCGCCATTTCTCCACGCGAAATGTTTTTTGAAATAGAGTGGATAGTGCCGGGGACTGCTTTGAACTCTTCCAATTTCTCTACAAACGGTTGATACCAAATATTTTTTGCGGGGACTTTGTAACCAAAAGCGTTCACGATAATTTTCGAAGCCTCGGCAAAATTTATATAATTCCCGGGTTTAAAAGAACCATCAGGATAACCGCTTATAATTCCGTTATTGGAAGCCGCGCAAATATATGGGTAAAACCAGTCGCTTTGGGATACATCGGGGAAGGTTTTGTTTGGTGCGCATCCCGAAATTTGATCTTCGGCAAAAATCGCACCGATAATAATTTTTACAAATTCAGCACGATTAATTCGGCTATCCGGTTTATAAGTTCCATCTGCATATCCGTTTACAATGCCTTGTGATCGCACATAATCCACAGCGTCAAAAAATGGACTATTTGCACTCAAGTCCGAAAATCCCGCATCAGTATCAGCATATACGGGAATTAAATTCACAAAGAAGAAGAGTGTGGCCAAAATGGACGTAATAAAAAAGAGTTTTTTATAAGACATATGTTCATTTTCCTATCATTGTGGTTGAATTGCAAATAATTTGCAAACAACCTTCAGCCCAAAAGATACCAGACCTTAAGTAGCCGGCCATTTATCTTGAATAATACAATTCCGCCAGCGTATCCTCGTACTTGTACGTTGAGGGGAAGTTTATCTGGTTCCAAACGCTTGCCGCGAGCATTTCCTGCTTTATTTCCTCGAATTTTTTGAAGTATTCTTCGGGCGAGTATTTTTGGTTGAGAATTTCGTATTCGGCGTGATTTTGGGAGACGCATAGCAGGCAGTGTCTGGAATTCCAAATTTGTTCGCTGTGATATATGTCGCTTGAGAACCAGACTATGCATGAATTTTGGACGTTTTGGATACCGCTGCATCCGATAGAATTGTAGATAACTTCTGAGGGGTTTGCGGCTATACATTCGATATCAACTCCGTCTTTTACGTTGTTTATATGCCTGAGTGTGTAGATACAGTCTTCGGAATTTTTTGCGGCTGAGCTGTAGAATACATTTTTGCAATGCCTTAGATCCGGGCCGATGCAATTTTCACAATTTTTTTGAAAAACCGCGCGCTGGGGGTGTTTTTGCCTAACTTTTATCAATTCTTCCAGCAGTTTTTCTATGGAATATTTGTCTAAAAGTTCTCTTTTCTTCTTTTTGTATTCTTCTTCCGTTAATTTTTCATTGGCGATGCAATGTGAGGTGTTTTGCATTCCGGTGCAGAGGAAGCAATTTGTGCAATTTGACATGTCCCAGCAAAAATCGCAGTCACTGCACGCTATGAGATAGCTTCCGTGCGTGCAGTTGTAGCATTTCTCGCACAAGATACATTCGTACATGAGTTCGCTGTGTTCAATGTCTTCGCAGTCGGTGCAATCTGTGTTTTTCACACTGTATCCGAGATAGTAGCAATCTTCTGAGTAGTGGATTCCAAAGCAGAAATAGCAGTTTCTGTTAAATGAACAGTAGTTTGTGAAGTCACTGTTTTCCGAATTTACGCACGTGAGGGCCAGGCGCGGACTTTCCTTTTGAAGTTTTTTATATTCTTCGAGAAACCACATGAGATTTGAGTTTCATAGGCGCATATTATACACCTTCGGATTGCTGAAATAAATTGAGGATGATCTATAGATAATATTTTGTGTATCTATTTTTACATGGGGCTCCATGGCAGACCATCATCCATTTTTCTTCCGGATTCATAATGGCTGAAGCAATAGTAAAGTTCGAATTCGAGTGTTTGCCCTTGTGCGAGCATATTCCGGATTTGTGATCTTTGAGGATTTTTTTCAGTATATCAATGTTGATTTTTGGCGTTGCAGAGAGAGTCTTATTGGCGTATTCATACCTTTTTACGGATTCTTTTGGTGTGTTTTCTCTGTTTTGGTATTTATGTTCCAAGGGATGATTGGTGTGGATAAGCCATTTGTTGCTGTGGAACACTTCGTGATGACACCATAGTGTTTCGATATCCTCTATGGTTTCGTCTTCTGCCAGTAATGTGTTTGCACAGATGCTGGCCCAAGGATCTTTTATCAATCTTCTTGCCTCCTTGATATCTCTAGCTTCCAGTAATTGCCTGAGAAGGAAGATTCTTGGTATTCCGAGACGGAAGCGTTTGTAATCCAGCGAATTAACCGTAAAACAAACTCCTCGATTATTGATGCCGCAGGCGGTTCCCGGGAGGGACCCCATATAGCTAAGCGCCAGAAAAGAATGTGAATTGATATGAGCCTCCACGAGATATGTTCCATTTGTCCAGTATTCTTCCATCCAGTCGTCATTGTGACCAATAAGAATTTGTCCATCCCCCGTGTGTACGGCAATGCTTGTGCAGTGGGGAATGTAATAATCGAGAATTTCTTCCTCGCAATTCAGCACCAATAATTCATCAAAGGAAACTCCCGCTCCCTTACTCATGCATTTCAGTTCCTTTAAGAGATTTGGAAATTCTTTTTTAATGGCTGGAAGGAATTTTTTTGCATCCTTTATAAGAATGTCGAAATCTTTTGCGCCTCTTTTTTTGTATGCTATTTTGTTCGCTTTAATGCGTGACGCAATTTTTTTTGATAAAGCTTTACCTAATTGATACCCAAAATCTTCGTGGTTTTTAGCGTAAACTTTGATAAATGGTATTTTTTTCATGAAAGGTTGTAAACTTTTGGAATATCTTTAATGAATTCTTGAGCCAGTGTGTACGTATATGCGCCCTGGAACGGAATTAAGAGTATGTCGCCGAGAGCTGCTTTCCCCCCGTAAACGTAGTATCCCCAGATGTCGTCAGGGGTGCAGAGAGATCCGTATACGACGAATGGTTTTTCGTGTTTCAGGTCAAATTGACTCAGGTTGATCAGCGGGACATAATAGAAGAACTGGTATTTTTCCCAGCCGACAATATTGGTCCCGCCGTCTGTAATCCCGAAGGTGGTTTTCCCTGTTCCTTTGATGTCTATGATTTTCAGCAGAATATGCATTGAAGTATGGCTGACGAATCGCCCCGGTTCGGCATAAAGCTGAATTGCCGGCAGTATTGGCAGGACTTCTTTTTTATAAACTTCACAGATTTTTTTCACGACTGTTTCTATCGGGGTTACTTTCACGGGTATGTAACGCTTTTTGAATTTGTCTTTTACAATTTTGTCCATTAGATTTCCTTCATCGAAAATGTTCATTTCATCTTTTTTGTTCCACGTGTATTTTCCTTCAAAACTTTCAGGGTAATAGCCGCCTCCCATGTCGATGTATTCGAATTTTTCTCTTTCCTTCGCGCTGAAGTTTGTTTTTACATATCTCGCCACCTCTTTGAGAGTTTTAAGATACGGATCCGGTTTTTTGTTCATACTTATGTGGAAATGTATGCCGCAGAATTTTATTGATTTGTATTTTTTCGCTTCGTTAAAAAAGTTTTTCAACTGTTCGAGGGGCATCCCGAATTTTGTCCATCCTTTCTGCATTTTCGTGTAAACTCTTGCTCCGCATCTCATTGTTATGTTTCTTTTTGCCGCCATTTTCGCTAAAAGTTCCAGCTCGCGTTTACTCTCGAGATTTACTGTGATTTTTGAATAATGTTTCAAAATCAACTCAAAATCCTTTTCTGTTTTTGCCGGTCCGGTATATATGATTTGTTTCGCTCCGGCTTTTATGGCGAGTTCCAACTCGCGCTTGCTTGAAGCGTCCAGATTTCCTCCGTTTTTGACGACTGTTTTTAAAAGATCTATGTAATAGTTGCTTTTTATGGCGTAAAAAACATTGACATCCACTTTGTTTTTTTTGAATTCACCGGTGAATTTCTTTAGATTCTCCTTAATTTCGTTTCCATCAAAGACAAAGAGAGGAGTTCCTTTCGTTTTTGCGATCTTTTGGAGAACCGGTCTCAGCTTGCTGATTTTTTGAAAATATTTTTTGGATCCCGGCAGGTTTTCTTGTTTTTGCATGTTTACGCTATTCTAGCAAAATAATTTCTTTTTTAAAGTGATTATAAATGTATTTCCCGTCTTTGTTTAGTTTTCCCGTGCTGATATCAAAAAGGGGCTTGTTGCTGATGATTGTGCATAAAGTGGTGGTGCGACATGAGGATTTTTTACCTGACAGTTCGTTGAAAAGGAGGAAATTATCGTTTTTCCCGCGCATGTCTCTGATTGAGCGGCTCACGAATTTTATTTTCTTGTTCTTGTATGTATATACTCCAACTTTTGGAATATTTTTTATATTAACTTTCCCTTTGGCGTCGATGTCCAGGAGACATCCGCGGAATGAGTGTCTTGGCAATTCTCCGTTTTGAATCTCCGGGTTTTTTTCTCCGTTGAAGGCGTTTATGATGAATGACCATACGTTTTTTGAGCCGCACAGATTTGGTATGGAGAAGAGATGTTGGGTTGCCGATGACATTCTCGGATTGCATTCGATAACATACGGCTTGTTATTGTGCAGAATGAAGTCTATATTTGCCACTCCGATGAATTTTTCTTTGATCAATGTTTTTGTGAGTTTTTCGAGTACCTTGTTTATTTCCTTTATTGTCTTTGCTGGGAAAGACCCATGTGGAATCCATTGAATTCCGAGGAATACGTGCGGGAACCCGTTTTTATACTCGAAACATTGGCGCCGCATGCCGGAGAAAAAATAGTTTTTATCTTTATCCATAAATATGCTTACTCCTATGGACATTCCGTCCAAGTATTCTCTCAAGATAAGATTCCTCTTTTGAAATTTATATGTCTTAATCGCATCTGTTAATTCACGTCGATTTTGGCAGAATTTTGTGCCAAACATTCCAAAACTGGAGGCTTCTTGCAATACGCACTGCCGCGATGTTTTTTTATTCAATTTCAGGGTTTTGGGGGAAGGAATTTTGTTTTTTTTGAGGAGTTTGTCGAAGTACAGTTTATTTTCTAGTCTTTTTTGCTGTCTCAGCTCTGTTACGAGCGGTTTAATGTTGTTTTTTTTACACCATTTATCTATTTCTTCCGATGTTCTGTGTGGAATGAAGAGATATTTTATATTATTTTTTTTCAATATTGTTGCAAAAGCCTCTATTTTGATAGCACTTTTTATATCGGCTTTGTTCAATATAATGAGCTGATCTTTATTGAAGTTGTTTTTTGCAAAAATTTTACAGTTTGTGTCCTTTTGTACTATTACGAATAGGTTCTTTTTGTGTTTCTTTTCTAGGAAAACGGGGTCGATGCTGTTTATAAATACTGCGATTTTGTTCATTTTAAAAACTTAATTATTGTGTCGGACATAAAATCAACGTCGGTTTTTTTTACGGACCACGACAACGGCAGTATTACGAGTGACTCAAACAGTTTTTTATTTGCGTGTTCATACGACTCAAAGTCCAGGTCGTTTGGGTCCCACAATTTGTCCGCATATATCCCGTGTAAACTTAAATATTCTATGAGTGCGTCTATATGGTTTTTGTTGACTATGACCGGATAGTAGCATAGCTCGGATGATTGTATGAGTTTATCTTCCAACACGGTGACGATCGGACTTTTTATTTCTTTAAGTTTCGAATTGTAATATAAAGCGAGTTCTTTTTTGTGCTTTTTTATTTTTTCTGCGTCCAAGAGGTTGTACATGTGATAGCTGTAGAAGCTTCCGAGCGTCGGCTTCGGCGATTTCGATCCTATAACTTTGTCCAGCCGCAGAAATATTTTTTCGCTCAATACATATAGCTTTGGCGATCTGAATATCAGCGAAGCAAGTTCCAATAAGTTCCTGGATGTCTGCAGTAGGCCGCATCTTATTTTGTACGAGTTCATTTTCTCCACGGTATTTTTTTTGTAAGAGAAATTATCCGAGAATATATGCGAACCTAAAAGTGAGCGGTGCTTTCTTACACTGTCCACATAAAGACGATTTTTGGAGGACTGGATTATTTTTGATTTATCTATGATTCTATGTGCGTAGTCCTCGATGATTATTGTTGATTCGCCGCAAAGTGAATCGAGTTTTTCTTGTTCCGCCTTGTTCAGTGAAAATCCCAGAAATGTGTAATTTAATATTACTCTCGGGTTGTGTTTTCTGATCTGTTCGAAGTAGTCATCTTTGTTTAAGGTGAAATCGTCGTTTATCTTGTAAAATTTCACGTTTAAATACTCCTTTATTATTTTCAAGGTGTCAGGACAATAGAAATTTGGCATTAAAATTGTCTCGTTTTTCTCCGTGAGACTGTGGCTCTCGAAAATGCATTTCAGGGAGTCCGAAAAGGACATGAAAAAATTTGCCCTTTTGCGTTTAGGATGGGATTTTCCCCCTGCGCGGAAACTTAGAGGTTGTGCCAAAAGTGGTTTAACAAATGTTATGAGACGTCTATGCATATCGGCTATTTCAGTTTAAGTTCTTTTTCTATTGTTATATATCCTTTTTCGACTTTTATTCCTCCCGTTGCCGGGTCATCATGGAAATCCAGATTTCCACTGTCGAGATCCACGTAATCAATCGGCAGTGCAAGGGCTAGGTTTGCCGCTGTTGTAAGCGATATATTCGACTCGTACATACATCCGATCACTATTATTTTGTTTAAGCTTTTTGCGAGTTTGTAGATTTTGATAAAGTCCAGAGGGCCGCCGCATTTCGTTAATTTTATATTCACGCCGCTCACGTAGTTTCCTTTTATCAGTTTGATCGCGTCATTCACTGTCACGATGGATTCGTCGGCTACAACCGGTATGCTTTTTAGCAGATTTAATTTTTTCAGGCCTTCGAGATCGCCGCTTTTCACGGGTTGTTCTATCAGCGCTATTTTTTCGTTTTTCAACGATTCCAATAAATGCTCCGCTTCTTTTAACGAATATCCTTGGTTCGCGTCCAAAATCATTTCACAATCATCAGGGAGTATTTTGCTTACTGCGCGAATTCTTTCTATGTCGCCTTCTACATCAAGGCCGCATTTCAATTTGATGATTTTGAATCCTTCGAGCAGTCTTTTTTTTACTTCGTCGATTGTGCTGTTTTTATCTTCTATTCCAATTGTGATCATTGTACGGCACTTTTCTCTGTGTTTTCCAAACAAATCCCGCATGTGCATTTTGTGGCGCTTACAAAACAAGTTCAGAACTGCTTCTTCCACTGCCGCTCTGGCTGAAGGAAATGAACGGAATGTTTTTTTAATTTTCTTGTGATATTCGCGCCATTTTTCGATATCGAGATCAAAAAAATCTTTCGTTAATTCTTTCTTCAGGATTTTATACACGCTCTCTATTGTTTCTCCGGTTACTTCCGTGTCCGGTGACGCGCTTCCCATTCCTTGGAGTCCGTCGTCGTCTGTTATTTTTACGAGAATAATTTCCGCCGTATCAACGCTTTCATAACTGATGGTGAAGCGTTTGTGGAAATGAAGTGTTTTTTTTGAAATTTCTATGGATTTCATCAGATATTTAGGCTTAATTCCTTCTTGTAAATTTTCAGGAGATTTTTCTTGTATTCTTTCGGAATATTTGGACATTCGTTTATGCCGAGGTATTGTTTTGCGTAGGCTTTTCTGTTTTTCCGAAAGCGGGGGAGGAGTGTTTTTTTGAATTTTTCCATGCTGTAGCCTTTAAATCCGTTCAGAAATGACAAATAGAATGCCAATCCCAATTCCTCCTGTGAGCCGTATGCCGGCGCTTTCGGATTATAGTTGAAGAAATGGTCGTATATTTTGCTATGTTTTTTGTCGAATAAGTTTTCGGTAAATCCTATCTTTTTCAAATCCAAATTAAAGGCGCAGCACAATGCATAAATATATCCGCATTTCACGCACTTTTGACACCATCGGTTGTTTTTTGCGTTTTTATTGTCGGCCATGCAGGACATTTGATACTTGCCGTCTTCCGGATATCTCGTGTGAAGAATTTTATTTATTGCTATTTCGTAAAGTGATTCCATGAAACTCACGACTTCTATTCTCCTGCCCAATATAAGTGATGCCAAGAGTCCCTGTTGGGGTGTCCAATCCGAGTGCTGGTCGTAGGCGGCTTTATATGACAACATTCCTTCTTTGTCGAAGAATATGTCGTTGCATGACTGTTCATTGCCGAGGACGATATAACCCGCGTTAAAATATTCGGCAAACGGCAGACTCATAAGCGCGTATTCCGTTGTTTGAAGTCCCCATCCCAGTTCTGTGTTCAGGCTCCAATACTTTCCGTACCTTAGAATTCCCGGGTCATATTGAACCGTGTAAACTCTCGTTTTCATTTCATTTTCGAATTTTTTGATCAGGTTTCTCTTATGGAAATACTCGTATTTATTTGATGGTTCTATAAAATTGACCAGTATGGGTGTTATGCCAATTTCTTTGCACAAGCTGAAACTGAGCATACTTTCCTTACCAAATGAAAAGGGGACTATCGCTGTCTTTTTTGTTCCCACCTTTGTTTTTCGCTGTGTAGGGATGGAAATTTTATTTTTTTCGTGGATTGGCCTGGTGTTGAAAAAGTTCTTCACGTAATTGAGGGATGATTTGTTGTCTGTAATTGCGCAAATCGGCATGTCGTATATTCCGTTCTTAAACAAAAATGTTTCGGAAATCGGGCGGGCCGTCTTGTAATGAATCTCGTGCAGTCCAAACATTTGTGGAACAAACATGGTTGAGCTGTATGCGATATTTTCCGCCAAAACCCGCTTGAGTGTTTTGTCGTACTTCTCCCATATCTTTGCCGGGTAAATTATTTTGAAGCAATCGTTGTTCAGCATGATGTCGATTCCTTCCTTCGTAATTTTCGCATCAACTTCCAAACTGCTCGGTTTTATCTTACTCATACTGCAAATGATAAAATGGGGGATGATCTTTGTATCTCTGCACCGCTGTTAAAATTATTTCTTCCAGGAATTCCTCGTAATCGTATCCGGCGAGTTTTGCCGCCAGCGGCAAAAAGTCATGTTTTCTTATCGATGGATTCGGATTTAGTTCGAGGACAAACGGGTTTCCGTTTTTGTCTATTCTCATTTCTATTTTTGTGTAATCCCTGCAGTCGAAGATGTTGAAAATGTCCAGCGCCATTTCGCTTATCAGTGTATCTAGTTTTTGAGGTATTCTTGCCGGTTTTTCGATTCTGATCAGGTTTAGTGCTTTCCTATGCTCGATTTCATATATTTCCGATGAGTATATATGCCAGTATCCTTTTGGGACTTTGTCAAAGATGGATCGGATTAATGGCAAGACCTCCGCCTCTTCGCCATTTCCAATGACGGAAACGTCGATTTCGTCTCCCTCTATGTATTCTTCTATCAGGGCCGGTTTTTGCAATTTCTCAATTATAATTTTTAGCTGTTTTGCTAACTCGCGTTTGTTTGTGACAATTGAGTTGTTGTTTATTCCGAAATGATTGTCCGAGTTTGCCGGCTTCACAATTAGCGGGTAGCAAAGATCGTCATTTACTTCTTCGTCCAAAGATTCTATATAATCCCATTCCGGTGTCGGAATGGCGTGATATTCCAGTAACTTTTTTACTTTTACTTTATCCGTGGCGAGTGACAATGTCCCCGCTGTTGATCCCGTATAAGGAATTTGCATCATGTCCAGGAAGTCGGCTGCGTAGGCTTTCATTATTGTTGATCCCGACTTGGCGTCTGTCAGGTTTATTACAAAATCCAGATTCGCGTCTTGTATATTTTTTATTGGGAATGGGAGTTCGCTTATGTCGAATAAGCTTATTGAATATCCGAGTGATGAGAGGGCGTTTTTAACCTCTTCTCCTCCCGGGATGTCATTTGTTAAGAGGCCTATGTGCAATTTTTTTACTGCGTTGAGATTTACCGATCTTATTTTTACCATTTTCGATGCTCTGAGAATTTGGTTTCTTACTATGGACGCGTTGTCCAGTGGCGATGATGTTTTTCCCAAAGAAGAATCTTTGTGGAATTTTGTAACATTAACTTCTACCGTTTCCATGATTCTATTCAAGAGCACTTCTCCGTCTTGATGAGTCCTTCCTTTTACTACTGCCCATCCCGCCGTTTCGAACCCTTCCGGGGGGACTAAAATGGCGTCCCCGACATTTTTGTGGATTGTTACCTGCATCACGTTTTTCATTGCTTTCGCTTCTTTTACATTCTGGATTTGAGTTACCACGCCTGACGATTTTGGAACGAAGTATCTGCCTATTGTGCAGCCTTTCGGGTCTTTTTTACACGGTTTCACGATTTGTTTTGTCGCTATTTTTATACCGATTTCCACCATGTCCACTCCCCATATTTCTTTTATGTTGTCATAGATATAGTCTCCTCCCATTCTGGACGCGATTTCGACTATTTTGGGACCGGTCGGAGTGATTCTGATTTCGGTGTGAGACAGGCTGTTTGTCACTCCCAATGCTATAAGCGACGATTCCGTCAGTTTGACAATCTCGTCCTGGGTTTTCGGATCTATTCTTGCCGGGATAACATCTCCGTATTCAAGGAAGTATGGCGGTTTTGACGCCTGTTTTTCGTGTATTCCTATTACGTGAGGTATTCCATACTGTGAAAACCCCTCAACGCTCACTTCGGTGCCGTCCATGTATTCTTCGTACAAAAATGAATTGTCATTGTACTTGAAGATCGGATTGAATTGTTCGTTGCAGTTTTTGAAAAAGTAGTTAAGTGTGTTTTTTGCTTCTGTTTCATCTCTCACTAGAATTACAAATTCGCTGTCGGACCCCCATACAGGTTTCATCACTGCCGGAAATCCTATCTCTTCAATTGCTTTTTTGAGATCTCTGTGGGTTTTAATGAGATGGAATGCCGGGCATCCGAGACCGGTATCTTTCAGTCTTTTCCTCATTTCATATTTGTTTCGTGTGTTGATTGCCGTTTTGTAAGTGTTCCCGGTCAGATTGAATTCTTCACATACTCTCGCTAATAGCGGGACATCGTCTTCCCAAAAAGTAATGGCTCCGTCAAATGCCGTATCCGGGTTCTGTTTCAAAAAAGATTTTAGTTTTTCAATCACCTCGCTGTGGTTGTACGTATCAGCTTCAATAAACGATCCAGCGATATTTTTCCCACAATCGAGTTTTTTGTTTACGAGAATTGTATTAACCCCGAGTTTTTTCGCTCTCTCAAGCGTGAATTTCTTTTTCTTTCCCCCCGAGTTGATAAATATGATATTGCAATCGGCAAGATCCGGATTGTTTTTCATGGTTTTTTTTAGGTCGGTTTTAATATCCACTTTTTTTGAAAAAAAACAAGAGTTTTTCGCTTTCGGGCGAGGTTCCTAACCAATATCAACGTAACGATGCGCCATTGCGCTTGAAAAGACGGAGAATCCACCTGTTTTATAACATTGTTTTGTTTGACAAATTCCAGAAAAAACTTTAACCTCGACCTCCTGGGTGTTTTTTGTAAAATAAATCACTTATGGGGGGACTTGTGGATCAAATTGCGCTTGCTGTAAAAACTGGGGCTGTTACGCCTGAAAATCCTCTGGGTTTTGAGGGTGATGATGTTAAGAAATTGTTGGATGAACTCACATACGGTTTTGCCGCTAAATTGCGTGATTGCGTAAGTGAACAATATCCAAACGGCTTAATATTAACTTTTCACGGAGATGGTGTGCGTGTGGACGAAGAGGGTGGCCATATTGAGGTTGATGATATTGCGGATGAGGCCGGATCGTTTTTGCCGCGCCCCAATGCGGAAAATTTGCTGGGTGAGGAGGGGCTTGTTCTTCCGATCCCGGAAGATGTGATCAAAGAAATCAGAGTAAGAGTCGCGAATGTCACTATGGGCGTACCCGTGGAATCGCGCTATGAGGATTTTAAACGTCTTGATGAGGATGGGCAATTGGGGTTTGGAGACAAAAAGCACGGACTGATTGTTACCGATAACATGATAATAGCCACGTGCAAGGATGGAAAATGGAGTGAAGCGATGGCGGTACCGTATTCGAAACTGAGTTTTTCTCCAAATATGCAGGCAATACATTATGGAAGTGCGTTGTTTGAAGGTATGACAGCGGAAATCGGAGTTGACGGAGAGATATATATTTACGGAATGAAACAGCATTATAAACGAATGCGGCGTGGGATGCTGAAGCTCGGACTCGATATCGTGCCTTGGGAGTTGTTTGAAGAACCAATTATTGCGGGAGTACAGCAGAATGCGAGATTTATTCCGAGAAATGGGCGGCTTTATATTCGTCCGCATGTTGCGGATATCGGTCCGCACATGAGGGTCGGCAATTCGAGAGTCACCGGCTCTATGGTGGAGGTGACGCCGATAGGTTCGGTTGAAGCTTATTATGGAAGCCGGGAGGTCGATGAAAACGGTAATATACCTATGAGGGTATTGGGTGTTCCGGATAATAAAGTTCGGGCCGCCGCGGGTCAAGGCGACATCAAAGCCGCGGGCCATTATGCCCAGACCACGCCTGTAATTCATGCCGTTTGCGGCATGAACGCCGCCGAGGATGGAGCTCCTAAAATCTATCCCGACGGAGTTCTTTATCTAGACCGCGTTGTGGAAGGTTTTGAAAAAAGCGGCGAAAAGTTCAGAAATGCCCGAGTCTGTGAGACCAACGCGTCAAATTCACTTTTCTTCCAGGATCTGGGTGGTGGACGATACAAAGTTATTGCTCCTTCTCTGAAACATGGCGATATTTTGCCGGGGAACACGCGGAAACTAATCTTGGAAAAAGCGGAAGGACTCGGGTGGGAGATAGAGGAACGTGATGTCACGGTTGGTGAAATTTTGGACGGAAAATTCGATGCCGCCGTAAATTGCGGAACCGCGGCAACACTTTCCACATTTGATGCTATTAGATTAGTCCATATTAATGAAGAAATAACACAAGACGATAAGGCGAATGTGACGGCGGAACCTCGAAGTAAATTGATCTATATCAGGAGTCAAGAAGCGGTGAATGAAAATCCAACTCCAAAGCCTGTCGAAATACTTTTAGAAGAGGTGCTTAAGGTGAAAACCGCGAACTGCTCGGACGAGGACAAGAAAAAATATTTAACACAGGTTCCCGGGCTTCGCTTGAAGAGGAAATCCGAATAAACTAAAAAGACCCCAGTTTTTTTCTGATCTGTTAAATACAAGCAGTTCTTAATGTTTCACCGGACAAACCTTGTAATATTTTGTGGCATAATTTAACAGATTGGGAACCCCAACATGTTGGGGTTTTACAGGTGAGGATTAAACTATTTCTGTTTTTGCCCAAACGATATGTCAAGTGCGTCGATTTGGAAAAGCTGGGGTCTTTTTAGGAATAAAAGCTTGACAAAACAGAGGGGATATGTGTAGTATGACCTCCAACTTAGAACTAATCCCAAAATAATGGCTTCAAATCCAGACAATGCTGAAGAATACTATCCGGAGTTTGACCCCGGAGGGCCGTCATACCCGCCACCGGGAAAGTACGAGGCGAGGTATATAGTGAATGAATTGCTGAAAATGGAAGGTGCGTATGAAATAGTTGAGAAAATAATTGGAGAAGGAAAAAAGATTCGCGTTAAAGACAAGATCCTGGACGGCCTTCTTAAAGAAGTTAAAGATGCAACATTGAAAACTCCGGAAGAGATAGAAATGATCAGAAGCGAGGTTCTCCATCTTTTAAAGTTTCAATTGAAAGTTCTGAAAAGAATGGAAGCAGGCGGAAGCAGGTGGGAAATGGTTGATGAAGAGAACAAAGAAAGCGTGATAAGAGACATGAGAAGCGGCAAAATCGTTAAAAAGCTGAAAGAAGTTGATGGAGAATTCCAGCATGAAGAGAAAACATACAGAGTGGCTGACGGGAAGGTATTCATTGTCGAGGCGGGGGTTGAAACTCCGACCGAAGATCTGCGGGTCGGCAACTCCAGAAGAAAGTACAATCTTGGCATAAACGGCGCGGCTTTGAGGGTCTGGAGAACGTTAGGACTGCGTGCGGCCCAGACCGGAAAGGATTTGGCCAATAATAATGAGTTGGTCATGCCGGATATTCCGGATTCGATGTCCAGATTTACGTTTAGAGCAAACGACGATCCGGGTTTCATGGATTTGGTCAGGGGGGAGGTCCGCAGAATGATATATACGGCTCAGCATTCAATAGACGCTCTTATCCCCGTGATGGAGGCAAGGGTGTTGTCCGGTGAAAAAGTTAAAGCTATCAAAGAAGTACTTGGAGATAAAGTTTTTGCGATTACCGAACAAATCAACATCCTGAGAGGACTCAGCGGGTTTGGTTTGGATAAAAAACTTACTCCAAAATTCATACAAGCTCTGGAAGACGCGATAATAGAATCTGCGGAGCGGCTGTATGCCGAATTGGGACTGGATAAAGAAAAATCCGATACGCCCAATAGGGTTGAGGAAGCGTACAGGGCGGCATTTTGCGATGAAACCGGTGAAAATAAGGGATTCCCGTCTGACGTATGGGAGGCGATCAGTGATAAGCACGGAGCGGAATTTACTCAAGAACTGCATAAGCGGTTAAAAACAATGATTGTTATTCAGCCTTTTACCGAATATGACATATTGCATTTGCCATCTCAAAAAAGATATGAAAAAGTTGAATATCAGCATGATGACTTTAAAAGAGCTATGAGGCGTTTGCTTGGTCATCCGGAAGAAGACTATAACTACGGCAGGGCGCAGGCGCTTCGCCGTGACCATTCGGTGCATACAGACAGATTTGTTCCACAGGTTGTTCAAACTCACGCCAGACCGATCGGCGCCTTTGCGTCGGATGGGGAACAAAAATTGGCGCTGGAGACGCTCAGTGAAAAAACCGGAGATCCATACAAACACCTCTCGGGCGCCGGTGTTATCGCAATGGCGCTTGCCGATACGATACAGGAGCAATCGCTTGGAGAACCGAGGTACTTGCGGTCGGACGCGGGCAAGAACATGCTGGTCGAATATGAATATAAAGACGATGATCGTAAAATCAAGTTGAATGTGGTTCCTGAAAAGAAGAGGGGAGATGAAGGAAACGTGCACCCGTTCACATTTGGAAAATGTGTTGAATTGGGACAACAAATGTCAAACGCGGAAGTCGCCGATTCTACAGGATAACTTCATTTACTTTTGGATAGAATCTGTTATATTTGTAGGTAATATAGATTTTTTAACCAATCTTAGCATGATGATGTATTATTATGGCGGAATGGGGGCGGGGTACTTGTGGCCCCTGCACGGGCTTTTTTGCCTTCTGTTCAGTGTAGGCCTTGTACTGCTTGTCGTTTGGATGATCAAGAACCTGGACAAGAAGATGCTTTTTAAATGGGCCGCAGGGCTTCTTGTTGTGGGTGTTCTTGGAGGTTTGGTTCTTGGATTCGCCGGAAAGTATGGATGGAAAAATTGCACTGAAAATGAAGAATGCAAGGGACACATGGACGCTATGAAAGAGTTCATGAAAAAGGACATTGAGGAAGTAGCCGAGTAAAAATTTTGTAAAGATTCGAGCTTTCTTGTAGAATGTTTTTTGTGTTAATCGAAGATTTAAAAAATCATGTTGGTGAGGAGGTCGAGATAAAGGGCTGGATGTATAATAAACGCGGGTCCGGCAAGCTTTATTTTCTTCAGCTTCGGGACGGCACCGGATTTATCCAGGGTGTTGTTGCTGAGGACGATGTGAGCAAGGAGGTTTTTGAGAACGCGGAAAAGTTGAAAATGGAATCGTCTTTGGTTGTTAAGGGGAAGGTTTCAAAGCATCCGAAGCACGACGACGTATTTGAATTGCGGGTTACTGATATAAAACCTATCCGGATTCCGGATGAAGATTATCCAATTTCAAAGAAGGAGCATGGTATCGATTTTTTGCTGGACAACAGGCATTTGTGGTTGAGGAGCAAAAAGCAGTGGGCGACTATGCGAATTCGTGATGAAGTTATTTGGGCGATCCGAAAATATATGAAGGATAATGGATTTGTGCTTGTGGATGCGCCTATTTTGACAAAGACTGCGTGTGAGAATACTACCGAGCTTTTTCGCGTGGATTATTTTGAGGGTGACGCTTATCTTTCACAGAGTGGACAGCTTTATACAGAGGCGTGCGAGTATGCTTTGGGCCGAACGTACTGTTTTGGGCCCACTTTCCGCGCTGAGAAATCGAAGACTCGCAGACATCTGACCGAATTCTGGATGATTGAGCCTGAGATTCCGTTTATGGAATTTGAAGAACTGATTGATTTTGAAGAGGATTTCTTTTGGTATATTTTGCAGAGTGTTTTGGAGAATCGCCAAGAAGAGTTGAAAGTTTTGGAGCGTGATGTTGAATTTTTGAAAAATATAAAAAGACCGTTTGACAGGCTTTCGTACGATGAGGCGATAAAAACGCTTCGGGAGAAGTGTGGTTCAGATGTTGCCTGGGGCGATGATCTCGGCGCCGATGACGAGACTAAGCTTACAAAGCTCTTTAACGGGCCGCTTTTCGTTCACAGGTATCCTGTTGGCATGACTTCATTCTTTATGGAGCCGGATCCGAACAATGATAAATTAACTTTGAATGTGGACCTGCTCGCGCCGGAAGGGTACGGAGAAGTGATTGGCGGCGGTTCGCAGAGGAGTATAAATCTCGAGCTTTTGGAAAAGAGGATCAAGGATCAAGAGATTAATAGGAAGGAATATGAGTGGTATTTGGATCTCGTGAAATTTGGAGGTGTGCCTCACTGCGGGTTTGGTATGGGAGTTGAACGTTGTGTCGCGTGGCTGTGTGGAACAGAGCATGTTCGTGAAACAATTCCGTTCCCAAGGACTATATATAGGATTGTTCCTTAAAAGTAGTTGAAGATTTTCCTGAATGAGAAGAATTTGCGGCCGTATTTGTTGAATTTGTGTACGGCTTCTTTGGTTGGGAATGAGTAGTACGTTCCTTTTGGGTTTTTGATTTTAATTTCTTTAAATTTGCCTTTTTTTATGCTTCTCAGAACTTTGTTTAACGCGGGGAGTCCTTTTTTTGCGGATTTCATCCATAGGTCCGTCGCGGTGTCGTTTTTTCTGATTTTGAAAGTCCCAAGAGCCAATACTTTCCCTTTGTCTATTGCTTCTGTTATGAAGTGGATTGTGAAGCCTGACACTTTTTCTTTGTTAACCATGCTCCAAACGTTCGGGAATATTCCTCTGTATTTTGGCAAAACTCCCGGGTGAAAGTTTATTGATCCCTTCATTGGGATATCGAGAACTTTCCTTTTTAGAACCTGGTCGAAATGGTTTGAGATTATCAAATCCGGTTTTAGTTTTTTAATTATCCTGATCGAAGATTCGCTGTTTATGTTTTCTACTTTGTATAATGGGATTTTGTATTTTTTTGCGATTTCATCGACATCCAAAATTTCTCGTTTTTTTGAAAATATTCTTTTTAAAAATCCTATGCTTTTTACCGCCACAAAGAATGCGAGTATTTTGATGGACATTATTATACCGGACACAACGATCATGCGTATTACGTTCTTTTTGAAGAATGACCATTTAGACGGTTTTGTCTCAATTATCCCCACAACATTAATGCCGCTGTTCTCCGGAAGGTGGGTGAGAATGTAGTTTGCGTTGAGCTTTGTTGAATCTGTTAATACGACTACCCTCATGATTTGCTTGGTTTTCGCCACCAAAAAATTCTCCAAACGCCGTCCAGGTGGTTTTTTTTGTAAAACTCCTTTGCTTTGGCGGTAAAGAGGAAGAAGGCCGCTATGCCCAGTTTTATGTTTAGCTTCTTAATTCGTGCGAGTAATAATGATCCGATGCCGTTTCCTTGCAAATCCGGGACCACGGCAAGTCTGGAGATGTACATGATTGCGAATACGCCTAGAAATCCGATAACCGTGTATGAAAACACAGCTCTGATTTTCTTTTTGTCTTTGAGTACGAATACTTTTTTCTTTTCTATCAGTTCGTGAACTTCTTTTTCTTCTACTTTTCTGTTCACCAGAGATAGTAATTTGCTAACGATTCTTACTTCGTGGGTTTCGGCTAATCTCAGTTTTAATTTTTGAAAATCCATAAAAATCTCGTTTTGTTCTACGATTATAACATTTTTCTAAAAAAGGGAAATAGATTACGGAATAAAAATTAAAAATTGTCTGTTGAAAGTTTGAGTTTTTACTTCCATTGGTACTCGGATCTTTGCTACATTAGTTTCCAAATAAAATAACCCAATTAAAATGGCTGGTATTGCTTCGAGTGAAGATGGTGGTGTGAAAGAAACCACCGAACATAGTGCCCAACATTCTATAAGTCCGGAGACAGATTATCCTGGATGTATTACTGTTGTTGATGCGTTAAGGGCCGCAGTGGTATATGGGGATGAGGAGGTTAGAAAGAAAGTTTTGAATATTTCCGGATTGCAAGATCGCGAGGGGGTTATGTATGGAGAATTGACGGGTAAAGAGATGCGGCTTCAGGAGTATATATTGAGGCGGACTAGTGGTGGTATGGAAGCTGAA
>JAHKBB010000028.1 GCA_018826445.1 Patescibacteria group bacterium
ATGCCGCCGCCGCGAATGCCGAAGACCTGGGAAGCTCCGCTGATTTTGCGTGTATATAAACTTCTCAAGGCTTCGTGGACATCTGACTCGCGAGGTCTTTTTTTTAAGAAAATTAACCAATTAAGACAATGAAAAGCACGTATCACAAAATAGCATCATATGAAGCCAAAAAAGGCACATTCAAAAAAATCCTTCTCCTCTACTCCGGAGGACTCGACACTTCGGTAATGATCAAGTGGCTAATGGACCACTACGACGCCGAAATTCACACATTAACCATCAACCTTGGCCAGGAGGACAATAATTTTGACGAAATCAAGCAAAAGGCGATAAACCTCGGCGTCAAAAAGGCGACTATCCTTGACGCCCAGAAAGAATTCGCGGAAGACTTTTTGACCAAAGCGATTAAGGCCAATGCCAACTACCAGCACGGCTATCACCTGTTCTGCCCACTCGGGCGAGCTGTGATCGCGAAAAAAGTCGTGGAGGTGGCGCAAAAAGAGAAAATCAACGTACTCGCACACGGCTGTACAGGGAAAGGCAACGATCAGGTCAGATTCGACTCGTACCTCACGACTCTGGATCCTTCGATAAAGATCCTTGCGCCCGTAAGAGAGTGGGAGATGACGAGAACAGAGGAGATCGCATACGCAAAGAAGCATAAAATTCCTCTAAGCAGCCACAGCAAAGAATATTCATACGACGAAAACCTTTGGGGAATTTCTGCCGAAGGTGGAGATATTGAAGATGTTTCAAAAGAACCGAATCTAAAGAAAATTCTTCTAAAAAACAAACTTCCGGAGGACTCGTCGCCCAAGCCCGCAAACGTTTCAATCGACTTTGAAAAAGGAATTCCGGTGAAGCTGAACGGCAAAAAAATCGATATGGTAAATATGCTCAAGGCCCTGGCAACTCTCGGGGCGGAACACGGTATCGGAACGAGGATTTTTGTCGAAGACAGAATCTTTGGTCTCAAAGTGAGAGGTGTGTACGAACAACCGGCCGCGGAAATCCTTGTCTCTGCTCACCAGGAACTCGAGAAACTTGTCTCAACTCGAGACGAGAACGAATTCAAGGCGGGAATCGACGCAAAATGGGCATACCTTTGCTACAGCGCGAAGTGGCTGGAGCCGCTCATGGATAATCTAAACAGCTTCATCGACAAGCATAACGAGAAAGTCACGGGAAAGGTCACCTGCAAACTGTACAAAGGGAATTTCCTTGTCACCGCAATCGACTCACCATACTCGCTGTTTGATCAGAAGATGGCCAGTTTTGACTCGAAAAACCACTTCAATCAACAAGCGTCGGCTGGATTCATCGAATTATACTCGATGCAGCAAAAGATGGCATATCAAGTATCTAAGCGGCAATAGCAGTCCGTTCTCGCCCTTGTCTAAGTTCGCTGTGACAACATTTGCAATGAAGATGGTGCCGGGGGAGAGAATTGAACTCACGACACCGCGATTTTCAGTCGCGTGCTCTACCACTGAGCTACCCCGGCATGTAGGTGCACGTTCAACGCTACGATTTTAATGGCTTTGGGAGCTTTTATCAAGTGAAGAATTTTTCCCCTCATAACAAAAAACCCAGGTAGACATACTACCTTAGGTTTTCTGCTTCCCTAGAGCCTCCTAGAGTTTACACTTTCTTTAGCATAGGAAGACCTGTTCTCTTGTTCTCTACTACCTTGTATCCCGCCGGTAGAGCCCCGAGACCGTCATTACCTTTTACCTCGCGAGCGAAGTAATAGATAGTTTGTTTTCTACCACCTCTAAGAGTTACATCCTTGCTGTGGAGGTAGTAGGTCTGCCCTTTGCTGTTGTTGTGACTGTAAGCCATGGAAACATGGGTTAAGAATATTGGGTTTTAACCTTATACCCATTGTTGCCCAACCTGTTAGGAAATGTCAACCTATTTATTAGATTTCGTGTTGCCTTCCGTTGACTCGAGGTTCGCGCATAATTCACCAGAACACCTGTAAATCGACGCATCTGAGCTTTGTTTTCCCTGTAATCTAGTCTACGAGGTTTATCTTGTATAGTCTCTTGTTGTGAACGTGGAAGAGCTTATAAACTATCAAAACGATTGTAATCATCAGGATAACAAGTCCCGGTAGTTTCAGTAGATATAGTACCGAAACAGCTACACCCGCCAGAACGAAGATCAAAATTGCGGTAAGAAACCAACCGCTGACTACCGCGAGAACTCCCGCGATCCTTGATGGAGCGGATTCTGAACTCCAAGCTCCATCCGCAAGTGATGATCCCATTGCGGCCATGAATGTGACGTATGTTGTTGATAGCGGGAGTTTGTATGATGTCGCGTAAGAAATTACAGCCGCCGCCACCATCAGGTTTACTGCCGCCCTCAAGAGATCAAACGAATGTTTGTGTTCCGCATGTGTTTCGTTTCGCTCCCATCTGGACGCGATCCATGCTCTTGATCTTTTTGGAGTAATTGCAACTATTAATTTGTAAAAAAATG
>JAHKBB010000005.1 GCA_018826445.1 Patescibacteria group bacterium
GATCTTGTCTCCCACGGCAACCGAACCCGTAAGTTCGACAACCCCAACCCCAATATTGCCAAAAACATGAGTAATCTTTCCAATTTTAACTTCCGGCATGAGAAACGAGTTAAATTCATCCCCAGTATAAACCTCTGAAATTACTATGCAAACACAATTGTAATCTCACACATCACCTTAATCTTACCTTTGGCAAGATGCCCTACAAATGCGTCATTCCCAACCCCTCCAACAGTCGCATGAACATGCACAAATGGCTTTCCTTCTCTTTGAAATATACTTCCATTCAGCATGTACTCGACATTATCAAAATCTCTTTCCGAATACTCCATATTCTCGCCCATAATTCCAAGCGTACACTTTTCAAACATACCGATAGCAGAAGGAATATACCCGTATTGAATGTCATATTTCTCGATAAGACGCTGAACTTCTTCGTGAAAATCTCCTCCGGGCCCAATACGAGCCGTGATCACTTTTTCAACAGCGCCCTCTTTGTCATAAAAGTCTAGATCCATAATCCTTAGTTAAAAATTTCACGAACATTCTAGCATATCAGTCGAGACTGCGACGAATTAAAGAAAGCTAAGTAAGAATTTTTTGCACAATGTCATTCATGAAGTTTTCATCACTGTTTGTATCGTGAGTAAATCCAAATATATGCAAAAGGCCGTGCACAAATAAAGTGCGGAGTTCATTACCCAAATCAATCGATTGTTTTTTTGCGGTTTCAACAGATATAAAAACTTCCCCTAAAACATCGTCTCTAGGAATTTCCTCACTTTCCAAATAACTAAATGAGAGAACATCGGTGGGCTCATCTTTGCCCCTATAAACCTTGTTCAGCTCAGTTATTTCATCATCAGAAATAAGGGATAATCCAACCACGCCATCAACTTCGCATTTTATAACATCGCAGCATTTCAAAAGAAGCTTTTTAAAATCTTCCTTGCGGACTTTCGTACCGGTTTTGTTAACAAAATCCAATTTCATCCGAGTGAATCAATATAGCATTTTTCGCAGTATACCTCTTCCGGCCGCTCAGGTGGATAGGCGGTCGAAATATCAACCCCGCATTTGTCGCACTTCCTGTCCCAAAGCTTTCGCGGAGGGCGCGGTTTGAACCTGTCAGCGTGCCTGCAATGAAAGCATTTTCGCGGAATCGGGATTCCTTTTTCTTTCAAAAATTTCAGCTCGGCCGGAACAATTTTATAATTTTTCCCACACCCTGCGCACGCCAAAAGTTCGTCTACGATTGAATCCGGCACGTCACCAATATTGTCCGGGATTTGATATTTCTGCGGCCGATATTCTTTTTTATCCGGATCTCTCCACTTGTACCCCTTTGCCAGAGCTTCTTCCTTCGTTAACGGAAAGTGCTCCTGGGCCATCGTGAGATTATAAGGGAATGAAGAATCCTTAATCGGGAAATATTCACCCCATTCCCCCGTCTGCCCCGCTGTGGCGGGGGTCTTTTTCATGTGCTCAATAATACGCGGGACCATCTCTTCGTATCCTTCTTTCGTATATTGTTTATTTAAAATACAATACTGCACACGTTTCAAGCCAACACACCCGAAAAGATTACCGCAATGAAAACACCAATTGCAATAATCCATATCTCGAATCTGCTCCATGCACATGTACGAAAAGCGCATATTGTAGCAATTGTATGCAAGATTATTGCTGTCGTAGTTCAGCTCCGCGACTCCGACCTCATCGGAATCCATTATGTCCTTTGCCTTGATAAAGACTTGGGAACAATATTTTCCGTCCCATATATACATGGAATCGAAGCAGTTAAACGCGTTCTTAGAGTGTACGAGATTATTTCCGGTACAATTCTCATTCTGCATTCCGCGCATGTATTTCTGCGGAAATTTTAGCCGGTATTCCGCAAATTCTTTTTTCATTAGCTCAAGATTTTCGTAACTTTTCATCTCCGCTAAAATTTCCGCATACCTCTCCTTCGAAACCGGTTCATTTTTGTAGCAGTAGTCCTTCCTCCTCAAATTACTGCACATAACGCAGTATTTGCACCCAATACAGTTATTCAAAAACCACGATTCCGCGCAATTCTCGGAATTGTACGTAAAATTACAATTCACACAGTTTTTACTGTCCACGGCCTCATAACAAAGCTCCAAGAACTGCACGCGATAACAATCCGAACAGTTTTTCGAATGATTCATCCCATAACTGTAATAGCAGTCCCAATCCTCATCCGAATCGAATATCAGGTAACAATTCTTATTCATCCCCGCAAAATTTGTATATTCACTGTTTTCGTCTCTCCAGAAATGCGTAAAAAGCGCCGCGCGCGGCGTAGCCAAATTGAGCTCATTATACTGCTCAAAAAACGGCCTATTGAAATCAAAATCCCGCCCAAATTCTTTTCCGTCATACTTCTCTCCATGCCAATATTCTTGTTTGTAAACCTTGTACGGACTTTCTTCTGGATAATTCGAAATAATATTCTCGCCCGTAACACTGCACTTCCTTTGAAAAAGATTTATCTGGTTTATCTGCGCCATTCTCCTCTGCCTCCTACAATCCGGACAGTGCGTGGGCTCCGGCACATTCATTTTTGCATAAAAGGAGAGGTCCCAGTCCGTAATATCGAACGTAGAACCACAATTCGCACAATCCGTACTTTTCATCACTTTTTCCATGCGACAAAATTATATCGCCTGATTAACTTCCTCCTCCGAAGACGGCGTCAGCCACAGTTCATCATAAGTATTCCATTCAGCCTGGTCAGTCTCCCAATTTGAATAAATTGCGACACCCGCAAAAGAATCTTTATCACTTCTCAGATTATTCAGTCCGTCCACGATTCCCAAAAGCCCGGTCCGAATATTCTCCACGGCCGGATTAAAACCAGCTTTGATGTCATCGTAAGTCGGAATTCCAATAAAAACCTCTTTGTCATCAAGCGCGCGAGTAGCGGCGATAAGCTGATGTCTAACAAGAAATCTATAGAGCCATTCATCATCAATGCTGGTGTCATACGTCATCGCGACCACCTGATCCGCGTACTTGGCGACCTGCTTATAATATTTTTCGGAATTATAATTTTCCAACTCCCAAAACGGGGAAAGAAGCGTAACGATGGATCTCGGAATCAGCTCGGAAAGGGCAACAGAAATTATTTTGCCCTCGGGGATCTCGTATCGAACATCTTCCAAAAGCAGAATAAAAGCCTCATCGCCATCCCCCACGGGCTCAATGTCAAAATGAATACCGTCAAAACCAATGGAGTTCGTTAATTTTCGTGACACAACCGCTATATTTTTTCTAACATCCGGATCGTCCAGGTCAATCTTGCTGCGAATTTGCCCAACCCAAGCTTGGAATTTCATCCTTTTTGTAATCCTATGCGCAACATCCAGAAAATTCTCGGCCTCCGCGTATCTGTAGTCGGGAATCGACCCATCGCTATCCAGCGGCCCAACATGCATAAATACATTCGTAATCTGTTTTGACGCAAGAAAAGTAATAAATTCTTCAATTTCTTGAAAAGTCTTAGCTTCCGAAACCCACGAATGCTTCACCCAAATTGCATTAGTCCCTTTGTTAAAATGAGCGCCATCATGATGAGTTTGCGGCCCAAAAAGCATTACCCATCCAATAAATATAAAAAGTACAACCGCCACGATAACAATCGTTATCTCCCAATGCTTAAATATGAAACTGTATGGTCTGAATTTCATTTCAATCAATCAATTTAAGGGTCTTTAAAATCATACTGTCGAGCTCGGACTTTGTGATTGGATCATCCGGCCTGAACTCCTGACTTCGCACGATTATACCGATTAAATACGCATAATTTATATACCTCGGATACCACCACATATGACTTCGCCGCGCATCTATATCATTATAAATAGATATTTGACTTTTGAGGTTTTCAAACCCGCCGAGCTCTCGCATAAGCTCACTCTTATATTTCCAATCCAAAAGACCCGAAGCTCCCAAAATAACTTTCAAAGCCTGTATGCGCGTAATTTCTTTATCCGATTTAAATGGGCTCCCGGGTTCGGTCATATACCCATGCAAAAGCCCAAGCATGGTTCCCATGTTTATGTACTTATAATCCGGATGTGCGGGGTAAACATCCGGGTAAAGAATTATATTCGGCTCAAATCGGATATCGTCATATCGTGACTCAGCGGAAAAATTAAACAGACAAATTTTTAATGTATCCATACATCGATCAAGAAGACGTTTTTTCTTACTGCCAAGTTCAAAAACATCGATAATTTGCCTGATAAACTCCCCTCTTTTTACATGGTCGTATGAGGTTCTCAAAAATCTCTTAAAATCTCCCAAAAACTTCTTTTTGCCATATATAATAGACACTTCACCGGTGTTCGAAGTTTTCCCATAATCGCTGTACATCGAAGCTACAGCCAGATCGGACACTTTGTCGTAATTGAAATCAATGGCAACAACATTATTCCCGAACCAATCACCATCATTGATTCCCTCAACAGTAACATCCGCATATTCATCGTTTAAATTAAATACGGATTTCCCTTCAAATCCTCCATAAAAAACATAAGCCTTTCCAGTCTGTACACCTTCCATTTGAGCTTCGCCCGGAGCGCCAAGCAAAAGATCGGCAGATCTGTCCCCATTAAAATCCCCCACGGCAACAGAGGCCCCTAGTATATTCCCATCATCTTCACCAAAAAATTTCAGATCAGAAACAACGGCAGCTTTGTAAGTTTCTCCAAATTCAAAGTCATTTCTTCCGTAGATTACATAAACTTTGCCAATTTTAACTCCGCTTTTCGCAAACGGGAAAGCCCCAACAATCACGTCATCCTTGCCATCTTTATTCAAATCACCGCTGGTGAGTGAAAATCCAAACCAATCCCTCTCCCCTCCTCCGACAAAAAGAAAATCAGATACAAAATGAGCCCGAATATCCTTCTTATACAAAGAAGGATTCGCATCAAATCCATGATAAACATAAACCTTTCCAACATCCTTAAGGCTCCTATTGTCCGCAAAATACGAAGAAACAAGCACGTCGTCTTTTCCATCACCATCAATATCACCCGCCCCTATAGTAGCGCCAAAATAATCATAATTTTCCTGCCCATACAGAGTCGTTTGCAGGGGCTGTTCATTCAGGTCTATAACAGGATTTTCATCCAAATAAGCTCCGCCGTAAAGAATATGCACCTTACCGGTTCCTGAAAGATCCCGAAATCTCGCTCCCAACGAAGTAATGGCCACGTCTCCCATTTCGTCACCATTAAAATCCCCGGATGCAAGAGCAATACCAAAGCTATTTTCACTATCGTTGCCTGTCAAAAGAACATCAGGCGGGGAAACACGCGTGTCATACAACGATTCATAATGCTGTTTCCCGTAAAATATATAAACTTGTCCCGCCCTAATCCCAGACCCCGGAGACTCGGCTCTATAGGCGCTTACAATTAAATCCGCAATACCATCACCGTTAATGTCGGAGGACGAAACGGCTGAACCAAATTGGTCCCCATCGTTAGCGCCGCGGAATACTACGTCCGATGGATTGGTTTTTAAATTTTGGACGCCATCCGAAGCGCCTATGCCGCCAAAAAACAAACTGACCTTCCCGACCCACTTTTTTTCACTGTGTGAATAAAACGGTGAGCCCACCGCCAAGTCCATTCTTCCATCGCCATTAAAATCGCCATTTGTCATCGTTGTTCCAAATTGTTCGCCCGGACTTGTAGCCTTCAAACGAAGATTCGAAGAATCCTGTAATAAATCGTACCTGTAAAAGCCGTTTTTTTCGTTTTCAGAGGAGTTTGCGGCAAAAGCAGGAGTTGCAAAAGAAGAACAAAGAAAAGCCCCCAAAATCACAAAAACGCTTGTTTTCCCCTTTAGGTTCAGCATATTACAGAAGTAAGTTCTATATTATTTCGCAAGCATTATACGGGAGTACATACCCAAAATCAAAACCCTTTAACGCTATAATAACTTTACAACAAGCCAAAACCTCACTAAAATCGATGTAGACATGGTAGACATACCTTTGAAAATGAATTGTCTACTGTCTATAGACATAATGTAGACACCCAAATAAAATGTCAACACAACAAAAAGAGTTCATAATTGACCGTAAAGCCGCTAGCAGACTGCTAAAAGTCTCATTGCGCACAGTAGACAGATATATTAAGCAAAAAAAGCTGTCTAGTCGCGGCGAAACTGGACGAATTTGGCTTGATAGAGCCGAAATCCACACCTTAAAAGAGATTAGACGACCAAAAATCGAAGTCGTCAATGTAGACATGTCGACACCCAAAATGTCTATAGACAAAAGTGTCGACATCGATGTAGACAGTGTCGACTCTATGTCTATAAATCCGACTAGTCAAATGTATAGGCGGGAGGTCGAAGAGGGCGTCTACAAAGGCCTTTACGGCGACCTTGCCGAGAAGACTCGGGACCAAGAAGACAGACTTTCGCGGGCCACGTACCGCCTTGGCCAGCTGGAAGCTCAGCTCAAATACTCTGTTCCACTCCTTGAATATCACAAAGAAAAGAGGCTTTTAAGAAGCTCAAACGCAAAACTGGAGAATGAACTTACCAAGGCTCTGGATAAGATAAAAGAGGTAAAAGAAGAGTACAAAATCGAGAAATTCAACAAGCACATATATCTAATAATCCTCATCGGATTACTATTTATCCAGCCAATCCTTTGGTTGATGATTAGATAACCTTGGTCATTTCAATAAGCTCTTTCTTCGAAGTGGTTATTTTTATACTTTTGTTATGTTCATAGAGCTTATCTATCATGCCTTTCGGCTGCTCCAGTATGGAAAGCAAAATACCCGAGTTCCCTATCGCCTTTATAAGTAGAGGAGTCTTGAGTATGGTTCCGTTAAACAGAATTTGGCCCTGAGGGAGGGTATCAAAACCATTAGTGTAATTTGTGAAGCGAATATCGTTTACTGACACAGCTTCAGCCCCACTGGCGAAAAGTTCATTTACAAGATCCACAAGCCAGATAGTCCCGATATTTTCCGATATTGAAAGCTCTAAACCGGATCCGGAAATAGGGGACTGACCTGTTAATTTTCTGTATTTTGCAATTTCTCCCTCTATTGCCTGCAGGGCGGAAGCACGAGAAGAAAGCTGTTCTAAATTACTTTGGAGATCAGCGATTTCTTGCTCCAAACCTTTGTTTGTTTGTATCAAAATTTGAATTTCCTGAAATACATTTGTGTGACTATCACGACCGACAAGCACATCGCTCAAAGATTGAAATGAGTGAGCCTGGACCATTATAAATGCTCCAACGACCAAACCCACAATAGTCATGACATACTTATTCATTTGAGATAATTAGTTCTAAGTTCACCATTATATATCGGTAACATCACACCTTTTTTACGTGAAATTTCAAGCTGTATGTGATCGCCTGTTTTTCTCTTCTTCAGATCTTTCAATGCTGTCTGCGACAAGAATTGCTGGATCACAATATCACCGTCTCCGATCGCAACGATACTGAATGGGGGAGCGACATGAAAATTATTCACCAAAATACTCCCTCCAACAGAAGTAATTGTTGTGGTTGGAATAATTCGCTGATCATTAATCGCGATTCCCTTCACATTACTTGCCCGAAGCAGGTTCACAACGTCACGAAGATCAGACGCATGGACCAAAGAAGTCACAACCGCATTCACGTCCTCGCGCCTGGCAAACGGGCTATCGTCCAAAAGAATAGAAACTCCATCTCCACGCATAATAGAAAGACCAATCTTTTCCTTCAAACCATCAAGAATCTCAAGATTGGCTTGTTGCGTAAATTGTTGATTCTTTTTCTGCGCTTCGTCGATCTCATTACGCAAAGTAACGATCTGGCTCTTCAAAAGCGCTTGTTCATCGATAAAAGTCTTGATAAGCTCCTTCTGCGAATTCAAAACGTCCACAGGATACGAACCACCGGCAGGTACGATAGTCTTGAGCTGTGCAACGAGAATCAGCCCGACAAAAACACCGGTAACGATAAATGCGATTTGAAATTTTTTATTCATTGCAGTTAAATACTAGGGGATAAGCCTGTTAAATACAAGATTGGTCCGGAGATTGGTCCGGACCACAGAATTTTACAGGTTGGGAAAACGTTGGTCCGGACCATAACAGGTTGAACATGCTAGCATTTTTTGATTCAGGCTTCGGCGGTCTGACAGTGTACAAAGAGGTGGAAAAACTAATGCCCGAATACGATTACATGTATCTGGGTGATGGCGCGCGCGCGCCATACGGCAATCACACCCCGGAAATCATAAAAAAATACACCGAAGAAGCAATCGAACACTTATTCGACAAAGGCGCGCGCCTGATCATCATTGCTTGCAACACAGCATCCGCTCTTGCCCTGCGCCACCTTCAACAAAAATACATCCGCGACACAAAAGCCACTGACCGTAACATCTTAGGCGTAATCTTTCCCGTTGTAGAGAAAGCTGTAGAAGTTTCAAAAACAGGCCGTATAGGCGTCGTGGGGACCAAAGGGACCATAGAGTCGCAAACTTACGACCGAGAGCTTACAAAACTCCATTCAGACGCAAAGATTTTCTCAAAAGCCTGCCCACTCCTCGTCCCATTCATCGAAGAGGGCTGGCACACAAAGCCCGAAGCCCGCATGATTCTCAAAAAATACCTCCTTCCATTAAAAAGTAAGAACATAGATACTCTAGTCCTTGGTTGCACGCACTACCCATTCATGCTCCGCGACTTCCAGCGAATGATGGGCAAACGAACGCAAGTTTTACACGCAGGCAAAATAGTTGCCGAATCCCTAAAAGATTATCTCAAAAAACATCCGGAACTAGAAAAACTTCTGTCCAAAAAAGGAAAGCGAAAATTTCTCACAACAGACAGCACAGAAAAATTCCAAGACTTCGCAAAGAAGTTCCTGAAGATGGACGTGAAGGCGGAGAAAGTTGAGATTTAATTATTCCCACTCAATAGTCCCCGGCGGCTTGTGTTTCCTAAAAAGACCCCAGTTTTTTTCTGATCTGTTAAATACAAGCAGTTCTTAATGTTCCACC
>JAHKBB010000029.1 GCA_018826445.1 Patescibacteria group bacterium
TGCTTGGATCAAGAACTCGGACTAATCGGACTAAAAGGAAAAAATGTTTCCATTCAATATTTCCCGGATGAAAAACCGGGAACTCCAATCGCGAAAGCGATGCGGCTGAGCGGAATTGTTTTCGATATCGACAATAAATCCCTGACGCACAGACCCGATCTTTGGGGACATTACGGAATCGCTCGCGAATTTGCGGCAATGCTTGGAACAAAGTTGAAAAAATATGAAGCTAACCAAAAATTCCCGGGAAAAGGCGAAGCGCTGAAGATCGAAGTGAAAGATTCTGTAATTTCACCCCGTTTCTGTGCTTGCTTGATTTCAGGAATAAAAGTCGCGAAATCTCCGGATTGGCTAAAGAAAAAACTCGCGTCAGTCGGTATAAATACGATCAATAACATAGTGGATGTCACAAACTATGTGATGATTGAATACGGTCAACCGATGCACGCATACGACAGGGACATAGTAAAAAGTGATCGGCTTGTTGTGGATTTTGCAAAAAACGGCGAAGAAGTTGAAGCGATCGATCACAAAAAGTACAAATTAACCTCAAAAGACCCGACAATAACAAACGGAAAGAGTTTCCTTGGAGTTGCCGGAATTATGGGGGGGCTTGACTCTGAGATCAATGACAATACCACAAGCGTCATTCTTGAAGCGGCGAATTGGAATTCAGGCATTATAAGACGGACTTCAACCGGACTTGGGCTCCGCTCAGACGCTTCGCAGAGATTTGAAAAAGCATTGGATCCGGAAATGTGTGAAGTCGCGGTAAAAAAAGGTGCGGAATTGATCTTGAAATGCTGTCCGAACGCAAAAATCATAAGCCGGCTTGTCGACATCAAAAACTACAAAAAAGCGACTCGTACAATCACCTTGGATCCAAAAAAAGCAGTCGCGAAAATCGGCATCCCGATCGAAACAAAAGAGATCATTCAAAACCTTCGCAGACTTGAATTTGAAGTCAAAGAAAAAAAGGACCTGCTGGAAGTCACTGTGCCAAGCTTCCGCGCGACAAAAGATATTGAGAACGAGGACGATCTCATCGAAGAAGCGGCAAGGCTCCACGGATATGACGAAATCCCGCCGGTCTTGCCGGACCTCCCGATAAAATTGCCTGAAGAAAACCACGAACGCGTACTCAAGCACAAAGCTCGACAATTGATTTCGTATGGACTCGGATTCACAGAGGTTTCGACATACTCATTCTATGGCCGAGATGACTTTGTGAAGTGCGGGATTCCGGAAGAACTGCACATGATGCTCGAAAATTACCTGTCCGGAGACCAAACTCACATGCGCGTTTCATTAGTTCCGAATTTATTAAAAGTAGCGGCTCGAAACCTGCGCTATGAAAACGAATTCAAAATATACGAAATAGGCCGGACATACGAAAACCTCCAGGAATATTTCCCGAAAGAAGAGAAAAAAATCACAGGGCTGATAGTGCGTAAAAAGGGCGAAGTGTTCTACGAAGCAAAGGGCGCACTCGAAAAATTCCTCAGGAAATACGGAGCGCCGAAACTTGAACTTGTGAAAGGACATTCGCTCTGCACATACGCGCATCCGGCAAAATACGCGGAATATAAGTCCGAAAAAGATACGATAATAGCCCGCGTGCTGGAGCTCAACCCGCAAATGGCATTAAACTTTGAATTGAGCGAGGTAAAAATTGGGATATTTGAAATAAATTTCACGGAACTTGTAAAGCTCGGTCAAGCCGACAAAAAATACAAGAAAGTTTCGCGCTTTCCATCGATCGATATCGACATTTCCGTGCTGGTCAACAAAACGAAAGAGGCAAGAGATCTCGAAAAAACAATCGCCATGAGCGATCCGGAACTTATCACAAGCATTGAACTCTTTGACATATATGAAGGGGAAACTATCGAAAAAGGCAAAAAGGCTTTGGCATACAAGGTTACTTTGCAAAGAGAGGACAGAACCCTTAACGACGATGAAATGACAAAGGTTCAGAAACAAATCTTTAAAAACCTCGAGAAAGAAGGGGGAACAATTAGGGGTCTTAACTAAAAATCATGGAAAAGATAATAAACTATTTCGAAAGTTTACGTCATGAAAAATTAAGCATCAAAAAGGTTCTGCTTTATTGCGTTTTTGGTACGGTTGGAGCCGTTCTCGGCGGAATGATCCTCTTCACATTGGCAATCGCAATCCTCTCACTCGGCCTTCCGGATGTAACAAAGCTTGAGAACCTCGCGGCCGCGCAATCCACAGAGATTGTCGATCGCGATGGAGAGCTTTTGTATACGGTTCATGGTGAAGAAAATCGCGAATACATTGAGTACGAAAATATTTCGAAGCACATAGTCGACGCGACGGTCGCGATAGAGGACGATCAATTTTGGGCGCACAAAGGGTTTGATTTGGAGGGAATTTTCAAAGCCGGAATATACGAAATTTTTGGAATAGGAAGCAAAAGAGGCGGATCAACAATCACACAGCAGTATGTCAAAAACACGTTTCTGAATCCAAAAAGAAGCTATACAAGAAAATTGAAGGAATTGATTTTGGCGGTAAGACTCGAACAGGCCTACGGCAAGGAAAAAATCATTGAGCTGTACATAAACAGAATTCCATACGGGAACAATGCCTACGGCGTGCAAAAGGCGGCGGAAGTGTACTTCGGAAAAGACGCGAAAGATCTGACACTCGCGGAAAGCGCAGTTTTAGTCGCGCTCCCGCAAGCGCCAAGCTACTACAATCCGTACGGCCAACACAGGTACTCAACGATCACAAAAACGTTCACGGAAGAAGAATTGGATTGGCGTAACATAGAGGAAGAGGAAGACCTGGAAGACAGTGAATTTTTGCGCGGACTTATCGGCGCAACAATAGAGCTTGGTCCGGAACACAAAATCTACGTAAAAGGCCGGGTGGACCTTGTATTAAACAGGATGTTGGAACTCGACATGATCAAAGAAGAAGAAAAACAAGAAGCTTGGGCAAAAACTCAAGAAATTGAATTCAATGAATATAGAGACCCCATAAAAGCCCCTCACTTCGTACTTTGGATCAAGGAGCAATTAGAAGAGAAATATGGAAAAGATATCGTTGAGCAAGGAGGATTGAAAGTTACGACAACCCTTGATTGGAAATTGCAGGAGGCCGCTGAAAAAGCGGTGGAAAATCAGGCTCAAAATAATGAAGATTGGTACAACGCAACGAACGCGAGTTTGGTTTCCATCGACGCAAACAACGGCCACATAATCGCAATGGTCGGATCACGTGATTACTTCGACGAAGAAATCGACGGAAAAGTAAATGTTTCCTTGCGGCCTCGACAGCCGGGATCATCTTTCAAACCAATCGTATATGCCCAGGCATTCCTAAACAGATACTCCCCCGCAAGCGTAATATATGACGTCCCGACAAAATTCGGGCCGGACGAGCCAAATAACTACGACGGTGAATTTCGCGGGCCAATGACCATAAGGCGCGCACTCGGACAATCCAGGAACATCCCCGCGGCAAAGACATACTTCCTCGCGGGCAGGCAGGACATAATAATAGATCTGGCGGAAGCCATGGGAATAACTTCTCTGGATCGTAACGCCTCATACGGATGGCCGCTGGCGCTTGGAGTTGGCGAAGTGCCTTTAATCGAAATGGTTCGGGCATATAGCGTATTTGCAAACGGAGGGAACAAACATAAATTGGTGTCGGTATTAAAAGTTGAAAATAATCTTGGCGAAGTTTTGGAAGAATGGAAAGAAGAAGATCTTAAAAAAACAGTAGAAAAAGAAGTGCTCGACCCGCAAGTTGCATACCTCATAAACAGCATTCTTTCAGATACAAATGTGAATTTGGGGAACCTGCTAAGTATAGGAGGCCACATCATGGCCGCAAAGACCGGAACTTCGAACAAAAAGATCGAGGAAGGAAACAAAATTTTACCAAACAACGCACTCGCTTTCGGATATACAACAGACATTGTAACGGGCGTGTGGGCGGGAAATGCAGACGGAACAGCAATGAAAGGATCAGCGGCGGGATACACATGCGCAGCCCCAATAATGAATGAGTTTATGCGGGCGGCGCTCGCAGACAAAGAATCAAAACCGTTCAACATGCCGGATGAGATAAGAACAAAAGCTGTCAGCACGGCAACAGGGCTGCTGCCCGGCAAAAACACCCCAAAGGACAAGATCGCAGAAGATGTATTCGCCAGCTTTGCGGTTCCGGAAGAAATCGAAGACGTATATGTAGAAATCGAAGTAGATACAAGCTGTGACGACAAGCTTGCTTCGGAGTGGAGCCCGGAAGAGGCTGTGAAATTAAGAAAATTTCAGAGACACAAAGCCATAGAGCCATATCCAACATGGCAATCCGGAATCAATAAATGGGTGGCAAGCGAGAAAGCAAAAGAAATGGGCATAGACCCACCGCCGCCAACTGAAACCTGTGAAAAATATTCAGAAGAAACATTTAAGAACAAGCCGGAGATCTCCATAGTTTCACCAGCCGCAAATGGAGAAATTGGCACAGGGAAAGTGCCGGTAGAAGTAAATATCGATGCGAAAAACGGCGTTAAAAAAGTTGAATTTTATTTTGACGACAAACTCAATTTCTCAACTTCGAAAGCCCCATACATCGGAGAGGTTCGCGTATCAAACTTACACAAATCAGGCTCAAAACATCTGATCATGGTAAGGGTGGTAGACAAAATCGGATATGATACGCAGTCAGTAATAAATGTGAAAATTGAAGAATAATCGGAAACTCATGCTAACTAAAATAATCGTCGCAATGGCTGTTGTAACAATAGTTAGCGCAACTGCATTTGTAATCGTGGACCCCGAAAGTCTCAAGTAAGTTGATATTTCCCCTTTTTTCTGGTATAATAGGCTGATATAGCCGAATCCAAAATGATTTATTCCCAGGAAAAACTAGAAAAACTACAGAAGCGTTGGGGAACTAAGCGCGGAAGAACTCTCATAGAGAAAATTAAGAAAACGAGATGTTTTGCAAGCGTGAAAGATTTTCAAAAAAAGATAAAAAGCCTTCCGTACATGGATGATCCCGGAATCAAAGGCACTGTAGATCTCCGCGGAATCAATCTGATGGGCTTCGATTTTCGTGCAGACCTTCCGGGAGAGGACGGTGAAATCCTGGACGAAACAACGGCTATAAATAACATCCGTTTTGAGGGCGCGAACCTTGAATACGCGAACTTTAGCAATGGCCAGATTGCGGAATGCAACTTCGACAGCGCAAACCTTTCTCACGCAACATTCCAAGGTTCGCTCATCCAGGACACAGGCTTCGAAAAATCGCATCTGTACTCTACGGACATGCGTGGAGCAGAAATTACGGGTTGCAACTTCAAAAACTCACATTTTCGCGATGTGGTCCTGGATAGCGTTCTTGTTGACGAAAAAACCCTATTCGGCAAAAAATTATTCGACGAACAAGAAGGCAGATTCCACCTGGCAACAATCCAGTATCGAAAACTCAAGGAAATATTCAGAAATTCAAACCTGCATCACATAGCGGATCGTTTTCACTATCGCGAAATGGTTTGCAGACGGAAAATCATGCCACCTTGGAGCCCTCTGAGATGGGCGGACTTTATATTTGGAGACCTTCTCTTCAAGTACGGAAGTTCTTTTTGGAGCATTTTGATGTGGATGGGTGTCACAATGCTTGTTTTCGGATTTGCTTTCTCAAGTGAAGCAATCCGCTCCACTCATACCGGCCAAATGGGAGACCTTTGGCATGGAATATACTTTAGCATCGTAACATTTACGACCCTCGGGTACGGAGACTGGCATCCCCTCGGAAGCTTCCAGTACGTTGCTGCGGCCGAAGCAATCCTTGGCGCAGTCTTAATCGCGCTATTTACGGTTGTCGCCGCACGCAAGCTGATCAGGGATTAATCTGGTATAATTCCTTCGATGAATAAAAAGTCTGAGGCCTTATTAGCTAAACTGGAAAAAGAATCCAAAAATTACTGGAACATTCCTCGTGAAGTTGCAGAGTTTCTGTACACCTTCGCGCTCTCTATTGAAGCAGAAACCATTCTGGAAATTGGCACATCTAACGGATACTCCGGAATCTGGCTCGCAAACGCATGCAAGAAGTTGTACACAGTCGAATCTCACATGGGGCGCTTCGAACTCGCCAAGAAAAACTTTGAAAAAGCAGGCGTAAAAGTCGAACAAATAAAGGGCCACGCTCCGGAAGTCATAAAGCCGCTCAAAACCAAATTCGACCTCGCCTTTATCGACGCGACAAAGTGCGAATATCCTCTGTACCTCAAGGCTATACTTCCAAAACTAAACAAAGGCGGCTACGTAATCGCCGACAATATCGACTCTCACCGCACAGGCCTTGTAGAATTCTTCAAAGTAACAAAGCCCTTGAAAACCCGCTACCTCCCCCTCGGCGCCGGTTTATTAATTATTCAAAAACGCTAATTGGTACCGCGTCATCTTCCGATCTATCTCAAACTTTTTCGTCGCGCGATCCGGTCTCTCGCAAATCCGCCACTCGGCCGCCGGTTCATGTTCGTTTGTGATCAGCCCGGCGTGTGCGATTTTGTGATGTGTTTTGCAGAGAGAAGTAATGTTTTTGTGATTTTTCGTCAACGCGAACCTGTCGGGGTGATGAATGGTTGTTGACGGTTTGCCGCAACCCGGAAACTGACATTTTTTTGGTAGTGCATGTTTTCTGAAAGAGGGAATCGCTCTTCTGACGATTTCGTGAGTGTTGTTGTACGTTGTCCTCCAGTTATCTCTCGGCTTACTCCCGCTTTCCCCCTTTTCGCTGTTGCCGGTTCTCATCAACAGCGCCTTGAGGGTTTCGTTGAAGGAAACGGGTTCTTTCTTTTCTTTTTCGAGTTCCTGCTTGAATTTTCTGAAAAGAAACTCCGTTTCGGAATCAACTTCAAAACTTAATTTATTGAA
>JAHKBB010000030.1 GCA_018826445.1 Patescibacteria group bacterium
CGCCTCGAAAAATTGATCCAAGAAACGACCGAAAACCTGGAAAAATTCCATTTCTCAGAAGCCGGACTAAAGATATATGACTTCCTATGGGGAGACCTTTGCGACTGGTATCTGGAAATCACAAAAGGGGAGCACAAAAACCCGGTCGTCCTGTACCACGTCCTCAAAAACACATTAAAACTCTTGCACCCATTCGTACCATTCATAACAGAGGCAATTTGGGAAAATCTCGGCGAAAAAGAAACGCTAATAACCTCCACGTGGCCAAAATACGACAAATCCCTGGTATATCCAAAAGAAGCCAAAGAAATGGAGTTAATCCACGAAGTAATTTCCTCAATCCGAAGAATGCGCGAAAAATATTCAGTTCCAATAAAAAAACAGATACACGCAGTCATATATGCGGGCAGTACAGCAAAAGCGTTAAAAGCAAAATCCGAACCAATAATGAGGCTCAGCTCAGTAGCCAAACTCGACATCAAAGCAAAAGGCCCAAAAATAAAGAAATCAGTATCAGCCTTCCTGAAAGGCATCGAAATCTACCTCCCGCTCGAAGACCTGGTCGACGCGGACAAAGAGAAAAAACGCATCCAAAACGAAATCGACTACAAACAAGGCTTCGTAAAACAGGTCCAAATAAAACTCCACAACAAAAACTTCGTAGACCGCGCTCCAAAACAAGTGGTCGAAAAAGAAAAGCGAAAACTTAGCGAGGCGGAGGATATGATCAAGAAACTCCAGAAACAGTTAAGGGAGCTAAATTGACCCCTCCTCTTAAAGATGCTATAATAATAAAAACAAAACCATATGGCGAAGAACTCCGATCAAATACTTGGGAGGATTCAGATGCTCATTGAAACAGGTGAGCATTTAAAAGCATACCACCTTTGTGTGGAGCTTTTGAAAGTCAATCCGGAAAATGGAAAGGCGGCAAGGATAATGAATGAACTTGAGGGAAAGATCCAAAAACAGCATATCATGGAGATAAAGGAACAGATCAGAGCCCTGGATCCACTTTGGGAACAAGGGAAATATCCGGAACTTGTACAAAGAATCCACGATTTATATGAACTGGCTCCAAACTATGGACCGATTGAGGAGCTGATGATAAAAGCTGAAACAAAATATAAAGAACAGATTGAAAAGCAGAAAAGAAAATTTTTAGAAGACTACGAAGCGGAATTAGAAAAGCTATTTGACGAAGATAAATACGAAGATCTCGTATTCAAAACAGCAAAAACTTTAGCCGCATATCCTTCAAACGAAAGACTAAAAGAGCTGGGAATAAAAATGCGCACAAAAATGGTCAAAGCGGAATTAGAGAAAAACAAACCACTGTTGGGATCAAGCGACTATGTTGGCATTGTTAAATTTCTTAACAAACTAAAGACGATCGAGCCAAGCTATGAAAAACTCGACAAACTTCTCATCAAATACAAAAAGAAAGGACTAACAAATCTCTCAGATAAACAACAGGAATTCGTGTATAGGGGACTATCTCACGCAGAAACACTATTGCAACTAAAAAAATATGAAGCGGCAGCAATCATTTCCGCAGAGGTTTTGGAAATCGACCCGTTAAACAAAAAAGCGAAAGCGGTGTATGAGGAAGCTTCTCGCAAAGCCGACAAGCAAATCCAAAAGGAAACAGTCCAAAAAATCAAGGACGAGTACGCACAACTAAAGCGGGAATACAAAGCGGATTCGGAATTATTTATCAGGGTCTAAGCAAGTTTGTACTGCCTTCGACCAACCCTCTCAAATTTTTTGCCGTTCTTTAGAGCCAAGACAATAGTAATCTTCTTCACCTGTCTGCACCGCAAAACTTCCTCTACAATCTCATCTTGAGACATGGTTTTCTTCGCTTTTAGAAGCTTTACAATTACATCCGCGACCGTACCTCTTTCATAACCCCATTCTTTCAGCGCGTAGATACCGCGGCCGATAAGAACAAATTCCGGATGACGGATAAGTTCATTGTGAACCGCCTGAGTGTTAACGATTTTACTGTCGAAATGAAGTTCAGTAATTTTGTTTGAAATATCCACAAAGTGCATCGGCTTTTTGCTCTCGCGAAGAATAAAGAAAATCTTGTCACGAAGCGTACGCGGGTTGATATGTCTCCAGTCCATGAGCCCTACAGCGCTGTCCAAAACCTTGATTCTCTTATCAATTTCCATAATGGACATAATAAGCTCAGACGGGATAGACCTGGACTTAAACAACTTGGAAATTTCAGCGGCAAACTTATCGCTTTTTGCAACATCACCTTTCTTTTGCAAAAGCTTGATCGCTTTGTCCGAAACATCTTTTACAAATCCATCATCAACAGTCTTCGCCTTAAAATACGGAGTAAAATAAATGGTATTCCCAACATGAACAAATTCACTGTGAAGACTCAAAGACAGACGAATCGCATCCACATCAACGTCCTTAGTTTTACTCACGAGGTTAATGAGCTCCGCGAGCATCTTCCTCTCGGAAATCAGATTCCCATTGTCTTTTAAAATGTTTTCGGCATACTCAAGCACACCGGTCAGACCGGTATTAAACACATTTCGTCGCAGTTTGGTAAGCGCGCTTTTCTCAATTTGACGAATCCTTTCACGTGTAACACTGAAGTGTCGACCAATCTCTTCCAGAGTATGCCTGCGTTTGTGATCGAGATTGAAACGTTTTTGAATAACCACCTTTTCTTTATCGGAAAGAAGAACAAGAAGATTTTTAACCAGATCCGAGACATTAACTAAAGTTTTTTGAAGATCATCTTGGGTTGTCATATTTTTGTATTTAAGTTTATCTCAATTTGAAATTATAAATCACAAATTAAATATGGGAAGTAAAAAGACTTGGCAACATGTCAAATTGATTTTTAATTCAACATTTTCAAGATGGATCGAAGAGATACCCAACGCAGTTGATTGTTTGTATGTACGTCTTATTTGAGCCGGTGCCAATTTTTTTGCGCAGCTTACTAATATGAACATCAATGGTATTGGTCATAATTTCCGTATTCCTGTCCCAAACATTCTCAACAATTTCAGTGCGTGGAAGTACTCTTTTAGGATTCATCATCAGATATTCCATCAAAGCAAATTCCTTGTTCCTAAGCGGGACAATCCTATTGCTCTTCCTTAAAATCCTTTTTGACATGTCCAAGGTAAAGGATCTGGCCTTTATCACATTGTCACCTTTCTTGCTTTTTGAAAGATAAACAAGATATTTGATCTGCATAGCAATAAGTGAAAATGAAAACGGGCGCGAAAAAATAAGATCGCAGGAGGCGTCACGAAGTTCCAGTTCAAATTCATCACTAATACTCTCGGCCATGAAGATGATTGGCGTGACACTTCTTTTTTCGCGCAAATTCTTCACAAGCAGTAAATCCTTCTCCGGATTTTTAGACAATATTAAAAAAGCATCCTTTGACAGATGCTGTGGCTCAATTGAACTGTTTTCGATAAAACAAAATTCGGATCCAATATTTTCGTAAGCCAAACCCTTTTGTACAAAATTTGCATAGTCGTGGTTGTAGCACATGACAGCAATTTGCATGAGATTACACGGGTCAACTTGTTGAGGAGGGCATAATGTACCAAAGCCGATACATTGCAAAATTGTTGACTCGCGACAACAGCCCGAAAGGGCTTAAGAAAGCCGCAAAACACAATCTACGGTTTCTGTTGAGCAGTGCCAACAACAGACCCTTTATATTGCAATAAGAATAGATCTGTGAAAAAATATTAAAGAAATTAACCAATAAAAATATGGTGGATGAAAAGAAAATTTCAGTAAAAATCACCGAAGACAAAGAAGGAATTTTTGGGATTTCATTCAGTCGTTTTAAAAATATGCCGGCTGTAGTTATTTTGAAAGCTCTTGGTTTGATAAAAGAAGCAGAA
>JAHKBB010000131.1 GCA_018826445.1 Patescibacteria group bacterium
ATTCTGTCTCACTGTCAAAAGGTATAATTTCGGCGTTTCGCACTATTGATGGAGTCAAGTATATTCAGACGGATGCCTCATTAAACCCAGGAAGCAGTGGTGGACCTTTAATCAATACGCGTGTCACGGGGCACCTAAAACCGGCCACCCGGGGGCGGCTCAAAAGCGGCCAGTGGTAGGTGGTTAAAAGATAGCTCATTCAGTCTTTCCCGTCAAGATTTCCTCTGCCTGTTTGCTGCGCAGCTCTCTCCGGTTGTGCATACGGTAGCTTCTGCCCTGTAGTCTGATCACCTCGGCGTGGTGCAGGAAGCGGTCCAGGATAGCCCCGGCGGCCGCGGTATCGCCCAGCATCTGGCCCCAGTCTTCCATAGGACGGTTAGTGGTCAGGATGATTGCTCCTTTCTCATAGCGACGCACGAAGACTTCCAGCAGGTCTTCTGCCGCCGTGGGTGGCAAGCGTTTCATCCCCAGGTCTTCCAGCACCAGCAGGTCTACTTTACACAGCTGCGCGATGACTTCCTTGCGGGTACCGGTGGCCTCGGCCTCGGCCATATCCTGGGTAAGGTCGAAGGCGGAGCGGTAGAGGGCGGTGTGGCCTGCCCGGATGGCGGCCACGGTCAGGGCGATGGCGATGTGGCTCTTACCCGTCCCGGGCGGACCGATGAGCAGGACACCGCCATATTCCCTCACGAAGCGAGCGGTGGCCAGGTCCGCGACGAGTGACCTGGGCACCTTGGGATTGAAGGACCAGTCATAGTCTTCCAGTGTCTTCACCTCCATGATGCCAGCCTGCTTAAGGCGGCGGGCAAACAGCCTGTCCCGTCTGGTTGCCAGCTCATCCTCTACCAGCATCTCCAGGAATTCGGGGTAGGCCAGGTGGTGATGGATAGCCTCCTGGTTGCGCGCTGGCAGGACGGCGGCCATCCCTGACAGGCGCAGGTAGCGCAGCTTGCGGTCAAGTTCCGGATTCATACCTTTACCTCCTCGGCGTATTCTTTCAGGTTTCGGATGATGTCATGAGATTGGATGAGGGACGGCGGAGCGGGAGCCCGGGCGGCTGCCTGCTCCACCAGGCGGCGTAAAGGCCGGTAGCGAAATACACCACGCTCCAGGGCGATACCGCACGCCCAGTCCACCCGCTCTCTGGGGTGTTTACGGGTGAGGGAGATCATGCCCTGGAGGAGACGATAGGCGCGGACTCCCCTGTCCTCGATGGCGCCCCTGGCCCAGTCCAGTGCCCGTGGTCCGATACGCTCAGCCCGTGATAGCAAATTGGCTTCATAGGCCGACTGGCGGGCCGGCTTATGGGCGGGCCGGTGCTCGTCCCGGGTAGTGAAGGTGCCGGCGGGCGCCCGGGTATAGACCCCCACGCATTCCCCCTGGTAGTAGACCCTCACCAGCCGCTCGTCCCATCGGGTGCGGACTTCTTCGCCTACCAGGCGGTCAGGCACCGAGTAGAAAGCCCTGGCCACTTCCACATGCCCATCGGGATGGACGGTACGGGTGCCCACTTCGAAGAGGCTGAAACGCTCTTCAGGCAAGGATTTAAGCGCCGGTTTCTCCACTTCCAGGAAGTGGGTGTAGACCTGCTTTCGAGTCGTCCCGTGAATGCGTACCCTGGCTATGGTGCGGTTCCAGCGCTTAAGGAAGCTATCCAGGTCCTCCAGACTGTCGAAACGTCGTCCTTTGAGGGCGTTGCCCTTGAGGTAGCTGTTGCCGCGCTCATTGATTCCCTGTTCCTGCGGATGGCGCGGCCTGGAAGGCAGAGGGACGAAGCCCCAGTGTTTGGCAAAGGCGGCATATAGCTCACTGATGTCTGGGTCGTAGAGACAGGCCCGGGCCACGCCGGCCTTGAGATTGTCCAAGCGCACGACACGAGGTACCCCGCCGAAATCCAGGAAGGCATTCTCGTGGGCGCGAATGTAAGAGGTATGGTCCTGCCGCCATAGCGGCTCTTCGTAGCTGTGACGGCAGCAGGATAGTACCATCCGGAATATCCAGGGGCGGCGCCATCGCCCGGTGCCGGGATCCAGGGTCGGCGGTCCCTGAGAGAAGTCCACCTGGGCCTCAGCGCCCGGTGGGTGCTCCATGACATCTGCCACCTCAGGACGGCGCCGCTTGACGGTGCGAACGAAGCGTTTGACGGAATCATAACCGTGCCGGAAGCAGTAATCTTCCTGCAGGTCTTGCCAGATGCGCTGGGCACTCAGTCCCCGTGCTACCGCCGCCTCGATGATTTCGCGGTACCGCTCGCAGGCACTGGCCGAGCCGGCGGGCACTTTGGCCGCTTTTGGATCTCGCCGGGGGTCATAGCGGGCTATCGTTTCCCGGCGTACGCCGGTCTCTCGCTGAATTCGTCGATAGCTCCAGTCAAGCTCAAGCAGTGCCTGTATTCGTTGTTTGTCAGCCATTTTTAGGTAGTTCCCCATTGGCACCTCCATCGTTTCTTGATGGAGTATGCCAGATTTTCCCTACCTTAAATGGCCGGTTTTGAAGTGCCCCTCCCTGGCCGGTTTTGGGTGCCCGCTAACAA
>JAHKBB010000031.1 GCA_018826445.1 Patescibacteria group bacterium
CAACACGGAGTAGCTTATGGCGGAGGATGGGTGCCCGGCTTAGAGCTGGTCGCTCCGTTCATCGCCATGCTGCTTGCCATCGCGTTTCTCCCGCTCATCAATGACCGATGGGACCGTATTCCACCCAAGATTTTCGTTTCCTGCCTCCTGGGCGTACCGGTCGCAACGATCGTATTCGTCCAAGAGCCCGCACGTCTGTATCACACGGGGTTGGAGTACTTCCAGTTCCTGTCGCTTCTCGCGTCGTTGTTTTATCTGGCGGGTGGGATCCATCTCTCAACGAACCTGCGCGCCACCCCGCGGAACAACACTTTGCTCCTGGGCATCGGGTATCTTCTGGCTAGCGTTGTCGGAACAACCGGCGCCGCGATGCTGATGATCTACCCCCTGCTCAGGACGAACAGCGAGCGGCGCAACAAGATGCACACCGTGATCTTCTTTATTTTCCTGGTGTGCAACGCCGGCGGCATGCTTACGCCGATCGGCGACCCGCCGCTCTTTCTCGGCTATCTCAAGGGGATCGACTTCTTCTGGTTCCTGAAGCTGATTCCCATGTGGGTGTTCAACGGCGTCCTCCTCTTGGCCTCCTACTACGGGCTGGACATTTGGCAGTACCGCAGGGAGGCGAAGCAGGACATTCAAAGGGACGACGCACAGATCGAGCGCCCGAGGCTGTACGGGGGGTTGAACATCTTGTTCCTGATGGTCATCCCGACCGTCGTCGCCCTGAAGGTCCCCACCCCCTACCGCGAAGCGATCATGTGGGGGATGGTGTGCCTGAGCATGTGGTACCAGAGTCGCAGTGGGTCCGCGACTGAGGCTCGGGAGCGGAACGGGTTCACCTGGCACCCAATCATGAATGTCGCGGCCGTGTTCGCGGGAATCTTCATGACCATGATTCCGGCCCTCGTACTGCTCGAGGCAAAGGGAGCGGAGTTCGGATTCACAAGTCCGGCTTATTTCTTCTTCGCGACCGGGGTATTTTCCGCCTTCCTGGACAACGCCCCAACCTTTCTCGTCTTCCTCGCCTTCGGGCAGGCGACGATGGGGGTTCCGGAAGCTGCCGGGATGATGGTGGGTAACCCCGCCGTGATCCTGGCCGCGATCTCTTCGGGGGCCGTGCTGTTTGGAGCGATGACCTACATAGGCAACGCCCCGAACCTCATGGTGAGATCCATCGTCGACGAAAGGGGGGATATCCGGATGCCGAGCTTCTTCGGCTACATGCTGTGGAGCATCATACTCATACCGATCTTCTGGGCCTCGATGCACCTCTTCCTGGAGGTGCTGCCTTTCCCGCTGTCGCTGTGGTAGCGCGAACCGTGTCGGCTGAACTGCCGGCACGGAGCGTCCCGCTAGACTCCCCCTTGAAGAAGATGACAAGGCCAACCATCTGTCCTACTTGTCATCTTCGACATGTCTAAAAACACTTTTGCGATTGAAAGTGTTATTAAATTTTCGAATGGTTTTCCGCTCTCTGTGAAATTTTTATCTCCGGGTGGGACAGCAGCGCTCGGGGTTCCGAGCGCTGCTGCACGGCCTTCTTGTGGCCTCATTCGTCCTTCCGCGTTGCGAACCACAGTGGGATCAGACTCAAGGCCTGAATCGCCCCGCAGAGGATGAAAACCCACGTTGTTCCGAACGCATCGGCGGCGATACCGCCAAGCACCTTCGCCCAGACCTCCGACACGTTGACCGTTGCCATGAAGATCGCGAACACAGTTGCCTGCGCCCCGATGCTGTCTAAGAGCTTGGTCTTCCGCATGAAGAATCTGAAGGTAGATGCTCCGTGCATCCCCAGCGCGAATGCCGTCGAGACGATGATCCCGCCGAACACCCACGTGGTGTTCCAGAACGGGTGCAGTACGCCTCCAAGTGTGTACGTGGCCACGGTCGCGAGTATCGCGATGGGCATCATCCTGCGCACCTCAATTTTTTTGTTGAGATAGCCACCGATGAGTGCTCCCACGATAATTGCGCACATGATCACGATCAGGTAGACCGAGTACTCCTCCCTCGTGTGACCGAGCGCCTTGAACCAAGGCTTGAAGCTCGGCTCGAAGAAAGTGTAGCCCGATGCCGCCATTAGCCCGAAGACCAATGTCGCGACCCTGTCCTTGCCACGGAACATCCCCGCAACTTTGCGCCACGGAAATTTTCTGCCGGGGGCTTGGATTGTGGTTCGGATCTTTCGTGCGAGGATCAGCGGAATGATTGCCCCCGTTATGACCATGAGTGCGGCCACTTCGAGGTAGATCGTTTCCCATTCGCTGAATCCCGCCAGGAGCAGCACGCCGGAGCTTCCGACGAGTACTCCTATTGTCGACCCCGCCTTCATGATCCCCTGTCCCGGCCCCTCCTCCTCCTTCTTTAGTATCTCGAGTGCGTACGCATCGGTTGAGATGTCCTGGAACGCTCGGAAGATGCTGTGAAGCAGTCCGATCGCCAGTACCGCCGAGTAGTACACTCCTGTGAAGGATAGCAGGGACAGAGTCCCAGCCATAAGGATAGAGCAGATCAGGAACCATGTCGCCCGCTTGCCGTACCTATCGACTAGCGGAGCGAGAAAGGGTTTAAGTGCCAGCGGGATACTCATCGCCGCCAGCAGGATTCCTCCTTGGCTTCGTGTCATTCCTTTTTCATAGAGGTCGTACACGAGAGCCAGTGCGAAGAATCCGTCCGGGATCCCCTGAGCAACGTAGAGACTCCCGAGCAAACCGTATTTTCGGCCTCTCATGTCGCACCTCCTGGTTAAAGTTTATATATTCACAGAGAGCGGTCCGCCCGCTACTCTGGTTGTTTAGATAAAAGCCATCTCCTTTGATAGGAGAAGCTTTTCTCATGCTCGAGCGAGCAGAGTTCTCCCTGTGAAACCTGATTGTAAAAGAACAAAAGGAGTTCATTATATCCCATTGAAAATTTTTGCGAAAATACCCAGTTGCTTTATTGGCTGTTTTGTTGTATAATTTAATTGGTTGGTAAAACAAAAATTAACACAAAAACCATGACTGCAAAATCACTGCAAGCTCATCCATTCCTGCTTTTTTGGATTGGAATCTTAACCGGAGCTTTGATTGTGGGGATTTTATTCCTATACAGGCTGTATGCGCCTGAAACAGGAGGAGCAAGTTTGTTTAGGGGTTACTATCCTACCTCAGGATACACGCAAAATCTTGGCACAAGCGCTAAAGGCATTATAGATCCTACGCCTTGGCAGCCAACTGCTGGCAGAAGCATTATAGATCCGACTCCTTGGTAGGATCTACTCATCAAGCCCATCGATTTCTAAATTTCTGAGCGCCTCCGGCACATCTTTGCTTGCCGTGCCCGGCTGACCGGTTGATGACGGGAATAAGTTTTGCAATTTTTCTATACCTGTAAGTTTTTTATCCACTTCCCGTTTTACACAATTTTCCGCGTTTCTTGCTAATATCCTTTTTTCACTGTATATCCCGTAACTCATTTCAACCATATCGCTTGTGATAGGAGGCACATCCGGGAGAGGCGTATCTACCCCATAGCTCTCGCCCAGAACAACCAAATTCCCCAATGTTGGCAATATGCTTTCCGCGACAGTTCGAGGAGATTGTGAATAGAAATTGTATGCTTGAGTAATATATTTCCAGCCTTCTTGAATTTTCGCTTTCGCTTCTTTCGGATCGTCTTTTCCAAAATTATCCACCCATATTGTTACGGCTCTTGCCGCGTCGCAAGCATTGTTAGCGTAGTACTTGTGATTTTCTCTGGATTCGGTCTGCATCATTTCCTGCATTCCCAGCTTGTAGCATTCTAAAGCTTTTTCCACCCTCATTTGTGATTTATGGGAATCCGGATGCCTTAAGTGCATACCGCCCATTATCTTTTGAAGGTATGCGATCATACCAATTTCACCGTAATTCGTAGCTTCCTGTATCGCAAGTTCTATTAATCTGCCAGGCCCTAATTCATTTCCTTTTATTCTTACTTTTTTCATACCTGCGTAAACCGCCAATTTGGCTAATGTCGCCGATGCGGAAATCATATCTTTTGGATTCTTTATCAAAGATTTGTCTTCGTAATTTTCAACAACTTGAGCTTGTCTTTCAACAGCTCTTCCCAGAGTTTGACGTCTTCCGTCGGCATCTTTATCGGCTGGGATGGATTGGGACAAAACCGTGTCTTCGTCGAGCTTCATACGCTCTCTTTCTTCCACCACTTGTATAACATTTGCGTAAAACCTCTTGATTTCTATCACAACTCTCGTGAATTCCGGCGACAGCGATATCACTCCCCCCTCCGACATTGTTACAACATCGGTCATAAGTTCATTACATTTGCTGTATGCGTTACCAATATCACCGGCGTGCAATTTGGCCTTTGCTTCATTTAGCGCTATTTCATATTTTAGAGCTTTTACTTGAGCTTCACGTCCCTGGGGCGGACTTGTACTTATTGCCATGTATAATGTCTGAAGCCTCTCTGTCGCGGCGTCCAAAGCTTCCCCATTTCTCGCCATATGACATGCTTCACACTCCATCATCCTCAAGTCTAAGTCCAGCGCCGCGTCTGAGGGAAGTCGTCCTATGCTTTGCGCCAAACGCCTTGCGTCTTCCAAGTAAGTTCTAGCGTCTTTATCCCGTTCCAGACTTAGCGCTAATTTTGCTTGTTGTTCACGACATTGGAATAGCTGTCCGGCATGCATCCTTTTCGCACCTATCAAGGAACTCATATTTCCCAGCATTGATGCCGCGTCTTTGGTTCTGTATTGTCGTGTCATGGATGAAGTTGCCCCCAACCCACACATGATTGCGTCGTTATACATTGAATCATGCAGTCTGCTATCTATCGCTTCAGGATTTTCAAGTACCGGCTTAAGCAGACCGAAAAGGACTTCGTAGTCCACCTGTCCCTGGAACTCTGGACTTTGTATTAGAGTAATTACCTTGCCATATACAGACCATGATAATTTTGGGTCTCTGCGAAATTTTTTCTTCGCTGCTTGTTCAAGTAAATCGTGGTCCGATCTAAGATGTGGTTTTGTCGAGACGAGTCCGTGAACTTCCAATGCGTGTGCGTGTGGAACCAGCTCGGGAAACAATTCCCCAAACAGTTTCATTCCCACTTTCCCGTCAAACAGCACTAAAGCTTTGAAAACATCCTTTTCCGGTTCACTTAGTCTTTGCAATCTATTTTCGTACAACGCTTCTCCGGCATAATTCTGAAAATTGATCTCTGCCTCGCGAACTACGACATTGCCAACATCATCAACATACATGAGACCTTCTTTCTGCAAGTCATGCAATATCTGTGTGACGGCAAACGGATTTCCCCCACTGGTTTTCGCTAAATTTTTCAAGAATGTGCGCGGGAGTGTTTGTTGATCCACCTTTTCCAATGGTAAAGAATGTAGTACGTATTCTCTGAGCAGCTTGCAGTTATCGCTCTCGAAATCCAGTGATTTCATACTGATAGTCCGAGCTTCTTTTTCCTCAAGCGCCTTTCTGATGACGACGGGTATGGTTCCCTCAAGCGCCTTTTTGATGACGACGGGCATGGTTCGATAATCACCTCTTGCAGAGAGTTGCAGGAACACTCTGTCGTTTAGATCCAATGTCCTTATCATCGCGGCGACAATGATCGCGGATTCGTGGTCACACCATTGCCAGTCGTCTATAAAACAAGCAAGAAATTTCGGGGATTGCTGTACAAATGAACAGATTGTACTGCTTAGCATTTCATAATCTTGATGCATTCTTTGCACATGACCTTGAATCGATAAATCTTCCGCCTCTTCTCCCGATGCAAAGGCCTGCAGTACGCGATATATTTCCGCGGCATTTGAAATCTTCGATTTCCTCAGCATTTCGGAAATGAGTCTCTTGATATAGTTAAATGATTTTGTATCCTCATCCTCGTTTGCTTTCGCACAAATCACGTTATCTGTCTTTTTGCCAAAGAAATTCATACACTCTTTCATGAAGCGGCTTTTCCCGCTGCCAGGTTCACCATCTAATGCCATTACCCTGTATTGTTTTCCCGAATATACTTGTGTGGCTGTATGGAGAAAGTCACCCCATTCTTTATCTCTGCCTATCATTTTTCTTGGTCCACCCGTGTAAATTTCCGTTGTGCGTGCGTTAAATTTATCCAAGCGTATTACATTCCCGTGCCTAGAGAACTCTTCAATTTTAACTCCCCCTCTTGGGGTCATGAGTCTGGCCAATTCCGCGTCGCCAACAAACACGCCTCTACCGCATTCTCCATCGGATGGTATTTGTGTATCTCGTACGCCAAACGCCGCGCTGCGCAATGACCTGGGATGTCCGCCTTCTTCGCCCAAGTTCACAACTTCCAAATTACCCTCTTCAATTATCACTTGAATTTTTGCGTCTTTGTATTTATCTAAAACTCTTTGCAGTCGTACGGCTAACGCTCCCGCTGCGCCTTCTCTCGTAGAAACAACCCTTATTGTATTTCCAATCCATTCATACTCATCAAATTTCGGATCAACGATTGCAAAAATATCATTTAAGACAGCACCTCTTTCGTTCGCAACGCTGTTTAAGTAATCCGGAATTCTTATTTCTGCGACGGCGCACACGGTGGTCAGTGTACTTGGTATGTGCCTGATTGATTCCAAGACTTTATTTTTCACACCATCGTCTTCGCACTTGGGCATGACGGCGTCGGTTTCAACAAGATTTTTTGTGTCGTCCGCGAAACCGGGCATCTGCAGAGCAGAGTCCACTCCGTCACCTATGAACACAGTTGAACCTTTTACTATACCAGCTGACAATCCCGTTGTGTCTCCCTGAATTCCGACAAGAGCTTCCGGGTGTCGAAGCGTAATTGTAGCGGCTAGTTTTTTTGCGCTCACCTCGTCCGGCATTACCGCCAATATTCTTAATTCGTCCGGTTCCGAATACGGCGTTTTCGCGATCTGTCCACCGAAACTTTCTACCAGTACTTTGATCTCGTCTAATGACACATCTTCTGAGACTTTTATCCCAAGAGCTCTGTACGCCGGATTAAGCGATCTTATTTGGCCGGGTAAAATTCCGGCTGCCGCGATAATTTCCGAACCCGGAGCATCGTCAAAATCTTTCGGCCTCAGAGCTTCGCCCAATCTACTTGTGAAACTTTCTGTGGGAATTCTTGGCGCTTTATCTTTTCCAAATCGAATCCCACCATCTATACCGGTACCGGTTTCCGGACGTTTTGGTGTATCTGAAGACATAAGAAGATTGATTATATTGTGTCTCTAGGAGATTAGAATTACCACGTAAATCCGTTTTATTTCAAGGTGATTTATTCATTTTTTCTTTATATAATGGGAGAAATAGTTCCTAATCAACCTTTCTTATGCTTAGGATTCCGGATATTCATAAAAAGTTTAAAAGCGGGAAGTGGCTGACCGAAATTGATGTCCGCGACTTTATTCAGAAAAATTACAAGCCTTACAAAGGCGGTTCTTCCTTTCTGGAAGGGCCAACGAAAAGAACAAAAAAATTATTCAAAAAAGTTCAAAAACTGCTCAAAAAAGAATTCAAGAAAGGCGGAGTCCTCGACATTGATGTGGATACACCTTCCACCATCACGAGCCACAAGCCGGGTTACATTAACAAAAAGCTTGAGGTCATACTCGGACTCCAAACCGACGCTCCATTAAAACGCGCGATCAAACCATATGGGGGAATTCGGCTTGTCGACAAATCTTGTGAAGCGTATGGGTACGAACTAAATCCATTTATCAAACATGTTTTTGGGAACTATGTTCGAACTCACAGCGACGCCGTTTTTAATGTGTATAAAACGTGGAAGAATTTTTACACTCCGGAGAACAAGATGCTGAGAAAAACCGGTGTGATAACGGGTCTGCCGGACAACTATGGGCGTGGGAGGATCATAGGAGATTACAGGAGAATCGCGCTGTACGGGGTTGATCGTCTGATCGATGAAAAGATGAAGGAAGAAGAAAAAGTCTGCGGCTACATGGACGAGAAAGCGATTCGCACGAGAGAAGAAATAAATGATCAGCTAAACGCGCTTCACGATATCAAGGAAATGGCCGCCACCTACGGATTTGATATTGGGAAGCCGGCGCAAAATACAAAGGAAGCTGTTCAGTGGCTGTATTTTGGGTATTTGGCCGCCGTGAAGGAGCAGGATGGAGCGGCTATGAGTTTCGGGCGGATAGACGCATTTTTGGATGTGTATGCGGAGAGAGATCTAAAGAACAGGATTTTTAGTGAAAGTGAAATTCAGGAGATGATTGATGATTTTGTGATTAAGTTAAGACTCGTGAAACATTTGAGACACCCTCTGTATAATGAGCTTTTTGCCGGGGATCCGACTTGGGTTACTTGCGCTGTTGGAGGAATCGGGAAAGACAAGAGGTCGATGGTGACAAAGATGTCGTACAGGATTCTGCATACATTGTCGAATCTCGGGCCGGCGCCGGAGCCGAATATGACTATTCTGTGGTCTTCTGCTTTACCTGAACATTTCAAGTGCTTTGCTTCAAAAATTTCTATCGATTCCAGTTCAATTCAATTTGAGAGCGATGATCTCATGCGGCCGCTTCACGGAGACGACTATGGAATCGCGTGTTGTGTTTCCGCGATGACGCTCGGGAAGCAAATGCAATTTTTTGGGGCGAGATGTAATCTTCCAAAACTTTTGTTACTGGCGATAAATGAAGGTCGTGATGAGCTCGAGGGAGATTTGATCGTTGATGGGGTGCCGAAATTAAAACATTACAAAGTCCTGGACCACGACGAGGTGAAAAAGATTTTCTATGATCTCATGAAATGGCTCGCGAAGAGGTATGTGGAGACGATGAATCTGATTCATTACATGCATGATCATTATAACTACGAGAAGAGCCAGATGGCTCTGCATGATGTGATGATAAAGAGATTTATGGCTTTTGGGATTGCCGGAGCTTCGATTGTCGCTGACAGTCTGTCGGCCATGAAATACGCGAAGGTCACCGCAGTTCGCGACAAGAACGGGGTCGCGAAAGATTTTGAGATAAGGGGAGAGTATCCGGCATTTGGGAATGATGATGATCGCGTAGATAAGATTTACATAGACGCGGTAAAGGAATTCGTGGGCTGTCTGAAAAAGCACAAGACATACAGAAATGCGGAGCACACCGTTTCACTCCTTACTATTACTTCCAATGTCGTATATGGGAAAAAGACGGGCGCGACACCGGATGGAAGAAAGACCCACGAGCCGTTTGCTCCCGGGGCAAATCCAATGCATAACAGGGATAAGAAAGGCGCTTTGGCTTCACTGAATTCCGTCGCGAAGATTCCTTACAAATATTGCAGGGATGGAATTTCAAACACATTCTCTATCACGCCCGCCACACTCGGCAAGAATGAAGACGCGCGTATAAATAATTTAAAGGCGATGCTTGACGGATATTTTGAAAATGGAGGTCACCACATTAACATAAATGTTTTGAATAAAGAGGTGCTGGAGGAAGCAATGAAGAAACCTTATAAATATCCAAATCTAACAATTCGCGTTTCCGGATATGCTGTTCATTTCATTAAACTTACTGAGGAACAGCAAAAGGAAGTGATTTCACGAACATTTCATAAACACTTTTATTAAAATGCCTACAAAAAACATAAAAAAAGGTCGGGTTCATTCATTTGAAACGTTTGGAACACTGGACGGCCCGGGTGTTCGCTTTGTGGTTTTCCTTGAAGGATGTGGGCTTTGCTGCAAGTATTGCCACAATATCGACATGCTCGATATGAAGGACTATATGCTTTATACGCCGCAGGAACTTTTAAACGAGGTAAAGCCGTACAAATCGTATTTCAAGTATGGAGATGGAGGCGTGACTATTTCCGGCGGCGATCCGATTATTCAGCCGGATTTCGTTTATGATTTCTTCAAGCTGTGTAAAAAAGCGGGAATTCACACAACCATCGACACTTCCCTTTTTACGAACAAGGATGTCATCGACAAATTACTGCCCGTTGTGGACCTCTGGATGGTGAGCTTGAAGCATTTTGACAATAAAAAGCATGAGTGGCTCACCTGCCAGTCAAACGTTGGGATTTTGGAGAATGTTAAATATTTGAGCAAGAAAAAAGCCAGGCTCTGGCTTCGGCAAGTAATTTTGCCCGGATATACGGATACCAGGGGGAATCTTAAAGCTCTTCGAGAATTTTTGCACTCTGTTAGGTTCGAATTGGTCGAACTTCTCCCATATCATACTTTTGGTATCTACAAGTGGAAAAAACTGGGTAAAAAGTACGAACTTGGCGGCGTGAAACCCCCGAGACCGGCAAAAGTCTTGAAAATTAAGAAAATGCTGGAAAAAGAAGGATTTAAAGTACTTTTGAATGAGTGATAAAATCAGTATAGTTGCATTTTTGCTGATTGTGTCCTTCCAAGTATTGTTTATATCACTTGCTGTTTTGGAAAAGGCGAATAAGCTCGCGGTTTTTGTTTTCTTTGTATTTACGATGCTTTTGATGATTTATGCGTACTCAAAAGTTTTGAATAAGATCCGGGTTGGAGCAATTTCATTTATTCGCGGATACCATTTGATTTTGGGTGGTTTTGCGGGCGCGGTTGCCACTTATTATTTGAGTATCAATTTAGGTCTTGGGCCGGTGATTGCCGCCGGGCTTGTTGGAACTTTGGTTTCATTTTTGTCGGTATTTAAGAATGAAAGAATCGGAGAAATTCCGGCTGTCGCGTATTGCGGCGCTTTTGTTGGGATGTCTTCTTCTATGGTTTTAGAAAATCTTTTAGTTGTTTCGTTGGCGGGGTTGGTTGCCGGAATTGTATTTGTAATTGCGAAAAATGTATTTGGAGGAATTGGTGGCAAATTAGGAACAATGGCGTTTATCAGCGTCGCGATAACTGTTTTTTTAACAAGTATTTTTTAGATGGAATTATTTTTAATAATTTTTACCGGGGTTGTCGGCGCGGTTGTGACCGAGGTGGTCAGTTTTGATTTTAAACAAAGCGCGGTCAGGGGATCTGCCTTGCCGTCTTTAGTTGTTGGGCTTGTGTTTTATCTATTTCCAAATATGTTATCTGAACATTTAATGGCAACTGTCCCTGTTGTTTTTATTGGCGCTTCATTTGCCGGGATGACTTCTCCAAAAGTCGTTCCAAATTTAGGTTGGATTGCCGTATCCGGAGTTATTTTTGGCTTAATTTTCTTGAACGCAAGTAATTTCTTCCAAGATTTCGGTGGTGGGCTGGGGACAATAGCCGCCGTATCTGTTTTGGTTGTAATTGGACTTATGAATGGACTTTCTGTATTGAGAAAGAAGTTGCTTTAAATCTTGTTTGAAGCAAAGCTTATGCTAAAATACTCCTGCCATGCCAGAACTTATTTCACAAAAACCAAAAGTTGAGCTCCTCGCTCACACGGCTAACCCTTTTGACCTGGCGGTCGCGAGCGCGAGGACGTGCTATTCGTCCGAGCTCGTTTATCCGGATTCGGTAACCGATGTTCAGCGCGAGCGAATCGGTGCGGCGATATTTGAGGCGGGGCATCACACCCCGTTTCAGCATCCGACTTTTGTTTTTGCGATTAAGGACGTTTCGCGCCAATGTGTTTGGAGTTTTTTGCACGCTCATCCCTTTTTCAATTCCGAACAGCAAAGCCAGAGATATGTGGTTATGGACAGCGCGAAGGTTTTTGTTCCCGAGCTTGATAATGAAAACAAAAAGATTTACGAAGATGCCGTTCTGAGTGCTTGGAAGGCGTATGACAGCATTTCTGAGCTTCTTAAAGAAGACAATTTTAAGTTAATGGAAAACTTGGGAAGGATAAAGGGGGAAGATGAAAAGAAAATTCGAATTGAATCCGAAAAGAAAGCGATAGAGCATGGACGATATGTGCTTCCAGTTTGCGCAAGCTCGACTTTGTATCACACAATTTCCGGGATTACGCTTCACAGGTACATGATGATGGTGAATGCGTGCGATTGTCCAACCGAAGCAAAGATGCTTGTGGATCAAATGGTCAGCGAAATTCGAAAGGTCGACCCCGAATTTGTGGATGGTATTGGGGACGGCGTTGAGGAGAATATTATTGAGAATATTTCGCTCGATCCGGATCCGAATTTCGCGGAAAATTTTGATAAAGAATTGGATGGGAGGATTTCAAAGCTTGTTACATATGACAAGGACGCGGAAAAACTGGTCGCTGACAGTGTTCGTGAGGTTTCGGGCGCAAAAGTTTCCGATGACGAAGCGATTGCCCTTGTTTTGGATCCGGAAAAGAATCGATATTTTTTAAGCAGTGTAAATGTGTATTCCCACTCCCCTCTTATGAGAGTTTTGAACCATGTTAATTACACATTTAAGAAAAAAATCAGCCATACGGCCGATTCTCAGGATCAAAGACATAGAATGACACCCGCTTCCAGACCGCTTTTAACCAGAGTTCATACTGAGAAACCGGACTACGTGCTTCCTTGGATTATTGAGCGGAATGAAGCGGCAACGAAATTGTATAAGGAAACTATGGAAATGTTGTGGGATGCGAAGAATCGCTTGATCGCAAATGGGGTTAGTGCCGAAAATGCGTGCTATCTGCTCCCGAATGCGGTGAATGTCAGGTTCACACAGACCGGATCTTTGTTGAATTTGGTTCACAAGTGGCGGCTTAGGACTTGTTTTAATGCTCAAACAGAGATTTATGATTCTTCACTTTCGGAATTACGGCAAGTTGCGGAAGTTCATCCCAGACTTGCAAAATATCTCGGGCCTCCTTGCTTGATACGTTTCCGAGCCGGAGAAAAAGAAAATCCGTGTCCGGAAGGTCCCAGATGGTGCGGGATTTCTGTGTGGCTTAGTTTCCC
>JAHKBB010000032.1 GCA_018826445.1 Patescibacteria group bacterium
AAACACGCACTACCAAAAAAATGCGAATTCCCGGGCTGCAGAAAACCGGCAACAATCATTCACCACCCCGACAGGTTCGCGTTGACGAAAAATCACAAAAACATTACCTCTCTCTGCAAAATACATCACAAAATCGCGCACGCCGGGCTGATCGAAAACGAGCACGAACCGGCGGCCGGGTGGCGGATTTGCAACACACCCAACCGCGCGACGAAGGAGTTCGGAATTGATCAAAAAGTGATGCAACGGTCTCTATCCGTATAAATCTGCTTTGCCGGCACTCTTGAATGCATCTCTAAACATCATCTTCAAATGCTCTTTCATCTCCTTTTCAGCTTCACTGTGGTTTATTTTTTCAATTTCATCCTGGAAAAGGTACAAAACTTTTCTTCGCGGCCGCTCCATTTCCTTCGCCTTTGCATCAATTGTATCCAAAAGCTCCTGCGGAAAATGCTTGAACCAAATATCAGAGATAGAAGTTGCATAATTGAACTTGCGAGCACCACTTTCAATGCATTTGTTAAATACTTCAGGACTAAGACCGCTTCCTCCATGCATAACTCCATACACTTTAAGCGGCCGGACGGCATCACAAATCTCTTTAATACGATCAAATCCGATAATTGGCTCCTTTAAATAATTCCCGTGTCCATTTCCAACAAAGAACGCGATAGCCTCCGGAGTTGTAATCTCGCAAAGCTTCTTTGCCTCCTCCGTCTTTGTATAGTATTGAGAAATTGTATTTTCAACATCAGGATCCGCGAGAGCCGCAGCATTTCCAATCTCTCCATCCTCAACTTCCAATGACATCCCAAGCGGGTGAATCTTTTCGGAAACCTCCTTGCACTTCGCCGCGTTCTCCTCCAAAGAAAGTTTTGAAAGATCCACCTCAACGGAAGAAAATCCCGCATCAATAGAGGCCTGAATACATCCGTCAACATCCTTCTGAATATGATCGTGGTGGAGACATACGGGAACACTGTATCCATGCTTTTTAATTCGCGCATTAACTCCCTCGTGGACAAGATCCGAAAGTTTGGCCGGGGCCATATCGCAATATATAGCCTCGCTCTCCGCAATCTCCAAGATTATCGGGGCGTTTTCCTCCCATGCCGCATCCAAAATGGCATTTATAATCCATTTAGAACGAGCATTGCAAGCAGGAATCCCAAACTTGTGCTCATCCGCAACTTTTAATAGTGTTTTTAGGTTTGAAAGTGTGTAACCACCCTCAAGAACCCGAACGTGCGGATTGTTCTCCTTTGAAAAATCAGCAATGGACATGTAGGTAAAAGTTAAATTTTATTTTCTACATGCTGTTTATCAAAAATTGGGAAGGATATCAAGAAAATCTACTTACTCGCAATCGCCGTATCACCTCTGTAGTAGACAATTTGCTTTGGACGAACCATTGCTTGAACTTTCGGAGAATTCTTTATAGACATGAGGGAACGAACTTCCGCAACATGCATAGTTTTTGCCTCATGGTCTCGAAGAAGCTGTTCATGTTCCGCCTCGAGCTTTTTTAGGGCATAACCTTTTGTGATCTCCCTTGTGGAAAACATAAGAGTTACAACAGATATAAGACAGACCATTAAAATCATTGTAAATATGAGGAAAGTCGGACCTATATAAAACGCAGCCGTAGCAATTGTTCTCCTCCTGGAAGGAGCATAGATCGGACGTGCATTTGATAGGTGTAGTTGTGTCATAATTTTTGTATTGCTCTAAGTTTTGCGCTCCGCGCTCTTCTGTTTCCCGAGATTTCTTCTCGGGTGGGAGTAATCGGTTTTTTGGTAAGAATTTTCAATATGGGTTTGTTATCACAGGTACAGACCGGGATTTCTTTTGGACAAGTGCACTTTCCGGTACTATCTCGGAAGAAATTCTTTACAATCCTGTCTTCCAGTGAGTGATATGAGATGACTATAAGTCGTCCTCCGGACTTTAGGTAATTCAACGCTTGAGGTAATACTTCTTTTAATGCGTTGATCTCGTCGTTTAC
>JAHKBB010000033.1 GCA_018826445.1 Patescibacteria group bacterium
ACGAAAGCGTGGGGAGCGAACGGGATTAGATACCCCGGTAGTCCACGCCCTAAACTATGGACACTAGGTGTTGGTCTGTACGATCGGATCAGTGCCGAAGCTAACGCATTAAGTGTCCCGCCTGGGGAGTACGGCCGCAAGGTTAAAACTCAAAGAAATAGACGGGGCCTCACACAAGCGGTGGAGCACCTGGTTTAATTCGATAATGAGCGAGGAACCTCACCAAGACTTGACATCCTGGAAATCCCTTGGAAACAGGGGAGTGCCTTTTGGAATCCAGTGACAGGTGCTGCATGGTTGTCGTCAGCTCGTGCCTTGAGGTGTTCGGTTAAGTCCGTCAACGAGCGCAACCCTTGTCCTATGTTGTATTTTTCATAGGAGACTGCCCTGGCCAACAGGGAGGAAGGTAAGGATGACGTCAAATCAGCATGGCCCTTATGTCTTGGGCTACACAGGTGCTACAATGGCTGGTACAGAGGGTCGCAATGGAGCAATCCGGAGCTAATCCTTAAAACCAGTCCAAGTTCGGATTGAGGGCTGAAACTCGCCCTCATGAAGTCGGAATCGCTAGTAACCGCGTATCAGCAATGACGCGGTGAATATGTTCCTGAGGCTTGTACTCACCGCCCGTCAAGTCACGAAAGATAGGGGCGCCCGAAATTCCGTTATCCTTCGGGAGCGGGCCTAAGGTGAAACTATTGATTGGGACTAAGTCGTAAACTATTGTTGCGACCTCTAAAGAGTAATCTTTTGAGAAAAACTTGGCTATATGCTGGAAACCCTGAGTATCTCATACTACTAGTTTAAAAATCGTTCAGAAAAATTTAATGTCGTTGTGATATAATGCTGGACAATTATTAAACAGTGAAAATGTATGAGTGCAGACAATCAGCAGGGAAGTCCGCTGATCCCGCCGTGGCGGGGTTATGACCCCTCAGAGACTACACGCCGAGCCCCTCTCAAAGCTTATCTACTTGGAGCTTTACATGATGGAACTTATAATAAGCTACATAAAACATTTCGTATTTCTCAAAAAGGGAACGATTGGTTGAGAAAATTACAATTGATTTTGAAAAGAATTGGTTGTAAGTCCTGGATTTACCGGGAAGGGAAAGATAGAGATGTGTATGTGCTTGAAACTACTGCTTCGTTTCTGGATATGAAGTTTGATCCAATGAAACTGAAGACCAATGAAGAAAAAATATCTTATGTTAGAGGATATTTTGATTCAGAGGGAGGAATCTCTCACAAACTGAAAGATCGTTTCTACATTCAATTCTGTCAAAAGAATATGGAAGAAATGATCAAGGTAAGAAATATTCTTGGTCATTCAGGTATAAAATGTGGGAAACTTCATAATCCAAGTAAAGCAGTGGATCCAAATTATTGGAGATTCTATGTTAAAACAGAATCTCATAGTAATTTCATTGGAAAAGTTTCGTCCTGGCATCCAAGAAAGTATAAGATCTTTGATGAGAGGGTGGAGATATAGTCCATGCCTTATAGCGATATAGGGAAACACATGAACAAGGTATCCGTAGGAGAACCTGCGGATGGATCACCTCCTTTCTAGGGAGGATTAGGCTATAAATTTATTTATATGCCATGATTGTACAAGTCGTCCTTTAGGACACTTGAAAGTCCCCGCCTCGGCGGGGCAAATAGAGAAAGCTAGTTTCTCTGCTACATTCTGAGTGTTAAGTGAACTTGAAAATTTACTTCCTTTTATAAAACTACCGTGGGGCTGTAGCTCACTTGGCTTAGAGCGCCGCGTTTGCACCGCGGAGGCAGGGGGTTCGATTCCCCCCAGCTCCACCAAAGTAGCTGATTTTGTGTTGACATTTTTTCTCACGGCCTATACAGTACTATTGTACTATTACACTATTAACTATGTTGAAGCTCAGAAAACAACTCGTCGAGCATCTGCTCGGGATTAAAACTCCAAAACAAATGGAGGATTTTTTGAAGGCTATACTTACGCCTGCGGAGCTAGATAGTATCCCGACCAGGTTGGAGATCGTGAGGATGCTGAAAAAAGGTGTTTCGCAGAGGGAGATAGCAAAGAAACTTGGAGTGGGGATAGCTACTGTGACGCGTGGGTCGATAGAACTAAAACTTAATCATTTTAAAGATGTATAAACGTCAGATCATTATGAATTGGTGGTGGGAAGACCATATGATCCGGCGTTTTTAGTATGTGAAAATTTTCGCATTTAAACCGCCGGAATGGGCGGTTTTTTTATTATCTAAATTTTTTAATATGAATTATAAGACAATCAATAAGCATTTACTGGAGGGGACGGAGGAAATTCCGTATCAATCCGCTCACACGGTTTTCGGGAGAATTTATGGGAATTATCAGGAGAAATTCTTGTTGGAGTCGAAAGATGTTTCCCATATTTATGGTCGTTTAAGTTTGATCGGAATTGATCCTGTGTTAAAAATTTCCGGGAAGGGTGATTCTTTTGAAATAATTTCTTTGCAGGATCGGGGGCTTCATTATGTAGAGGCGCTTGATCCTGAAGATCTTATCATTTGTGACGACGTTTCCCGGGAAGAGGGGAAGATTTTTGGAAGGATTGAAAAAGAAAGTGATGTTGTGGAAGAGTCTTCAAGATCAAAACGAAAGAATATCGCACAAATCATTCGTATATTTCTTTCGAAGTTTAAGCTCAATGAAAAGGCTTTACTTGGTTTGTATGGGGCGTTTTCATATGATTTTGTGCGACTTTTTGAAGATATTGAGAGTCGGTTATCTGAAAATGACGTGAATGATTTTACTCTGTATTTGTATGACACTTTTATCTTTTTTGATCATTTGAAGGAGAAGGCGGAGATAATTTTGTTTAGGGACAACATGGAAGCTGCGGGGAAGGATATTAAGTTTCTGAAGAACCAGATTGAGAATGGTGAGGTTAGTGAGGTTACGTATAGGATCTCTGACGATGAGTTTTCTCTGACTGGTGATGAATATGAAAAGATGGTTGAGGTTGCGAAAAACTATGCTGAGAAAGGCGAACTTTTTGAAGTTGTGTTTTCCAATATCTTGAAGGCGAAGTTTGATGGCGATCCGTTTGCTCTTTATTTGAAATATCGGGAGACAAATCCATCTCCGTATTTGTTTTATTTTGATTTCAATGATGAGCAGTTGGTTGGAGCTTCGCCTGAGATGATGGTTCGAGTGGAGCATGGTGTTGCTCATTTGAGACCGATTTCCGGAACTATTCAGAGGGGGGATGATCCGATAGAGGATCACGAGAATATGCTTAAGCTACTTTCTGATGAAAAGGAAAAGGCTGAGCTTGATATGCTTGTGGATTTGGGTCGTAATGATTTGAGTCGTGTGTGTAAACCGGGGCTTTCTGTTACTGATTATCGTTTTGTGGAAAAGTATTCGCGGGTTATGCATACGGTCGCGCATGTTTCCGGTGAATTGAGGGACGGGTACACTGCTTTGGATGCTCTAATTGCTTGTTTAAATGCGGGAACTCTTACCGGAGCTCCAAAAGTCGCGGCGATGCAGACTATTGAAAAGCATGAGAAGGAAAGAAGAGGGTACTATGGCGGAACTGTCGGGTATCTTACATTTTCCGGTGACATGGATACAGGAATTATTATTCGTACGGCTCATATAAAAGGGGACAGGCTTCGATTTCAAGTTGGAGCTACTTTGCTTTATGACTCTGTTCCGGAGAAAGAGTACAACGAAACGCTGAATAAAGCGGAAGCATTTTTAAACACATTCTCATCATGAAAAAAATATTAGTCATAGATAATTTTGATTCTTTTACGTTCAATTTGGTTGATTATTTTGAGCAGCTTGAATGCGATGTTACGGTTTACAGGAATGATATTGATCCCGAGAAAGTTTTGGATATTGATCCGGATCTCGTCGTTCTTTCGCCCGGGCCGTCTGTGCCGAAGAATGCGGGGAATCTTATGAAGATTATTGACCTGTATCACGATAAATATCCCATGTTTGGAGTTTGTTTGGGACATGAGGCTTTGATCGAATATTTTGGTGGGAGTCTAAAGTTCATAACTCCGGTTCATGGAAAATCATCTCCAATTCATCATAATGGGAAAGGAATTTTCAAAGGACTTTCGCAGAACTTTATGGCTGGAAGATATCATTCGTTAGTCGCGGACAAAATGCCTGAATGTTTTGAGATTTTGGCTAAATGTGGGGACATTGTTATGGCGGTACGACATAAGGAACTTCCGATCATTGGAGTTCAATTTCATCCGGAGTCTGTTCTGACTCTCAAAAAAAAGAACGGTTTTAATATCATTAAAAATCTTGTAAATGGAATTAATTAATTTTCTTCAAAAAAGTATAGATGGTAAGCTGAAATTTTCCGACCAGCTGGATTTTTTGGAGTCAAAACAATCCGTCACAGCTGAGGAGTTGGCAGAAACGGTTAGGTTCTTAAAATCTCACATGCCAAGGAAATTTGATCTTCCGGATGCCGTCGATGTTTGTGGGACCGGTGGTTCCGGACTTTCCAGGATCAACACGTCTACTATTTCCGCGTTTATTCTTGCCGGGCTTGGCGTTGAGATTGCAAAGCACGGGAACAGGGCTTCGGGCGGAAGGTTCGGAAGTTTTGATCTGCTTGATAGTTTGGGGGTGAATTTTAAGAGTTATCACCACATTTATGAAAATGAGGGGCTCTTGTTTATGTTTGCTCCTGAATATTTTTCTGTGATGAAGCATTTTGCCGAGATGCGAAAAAATATTGGCAGACCGACTTTTTTTAATATTCTTGGACCGCTGTTAAATCCGGCAAATGTTCAAAGGCAAATCATTGGCACTGCTTTTCGAGATAGGATGCAGTTGATCGCTGAGACTTGCAGACTTTTGGGACGGAAAAAAGTATATATAGTTTGCGGTGAGGACGGGCTGGACGAGGTGACGCTTTGCGGAAAAACTTTTGTTTGCGAGCTCGATAACGGCGAGATTAAAAATTACATGATTGATCCTGAAGATTTCGGGGTTAAGAGATGCGAATTTTACGAAATTGCGGGTGGGGACAAAGATATAAATACGCGGATTGCTTTAGATATTTTAAAAGGGAAATGCAACAGTCGCCATGTTGATCTTGTCCTTGTAAATGTTGCGTTGGCATTGAAGTTGAGTGGGAAGGTAAAGGATTTGAAAGAAGGATACGCATTGGCGCGGGAATTAGTGCAAAAAGGGATTCCGTATGAAAAGTTGGAGAGCTACAAAGCCAAAGTAAATACTCCGAATATTCTTTTAGAGATTGTTGAAAGCAAAAAAAGATATTTGCCTTTAAAGTGTGACAAGAAAGGGCTTAAAAAATCGGATAGAGATTTTACGGGAGCTTTGAAAAGGAAAAAGGTGGCTTTGATTGCGGAGATAAAGAAAGTTTCGCCGAGTGAGGGGAAAATTTTGTCCCAAAATTTTCCCGTATCCGAGATTGCAAAAATCTATGAAAACTCATACGCATCCGCGATTTCCGTGGTTTGTGAAAAAGACCATTTTGGTGGCGATATGAGCATGTTGCCGGAGGTGCGCGAGAATACGAAGTCCATACCGATCCTTTGCAAGGATTTTATTATTGATGAATCTCAAATTTATGAAGCTCGTAGGTACGGTGCGGACGCGGTTCTTTTGATTGCCGCGATTTTGACACGGGAACAGATTGAATCCTTTTTAAAGGTTGCACGCAGTCTCAATATGGAAGCCGTGTGTGAAGTTCACGACGAGAAAGAGCTCGAGAAAGTTCTTAAAACTTCAGCGAAGATTATAGGTGTAAATAATCGTAATTTGCATGACTTTACCGTGGACCTTGATGTTACAAATAGACTTGCAAAAAAGGTTCCAAAGGACATCCTCGTGATTTCGGAAAGTGGCATTACTTCTCGAAGTGATATTCAGAAATTGCCTGAAAATGTGAATGCGGTTTTGGTCGGGACCGTTTTGATGAAGAGTAAAAATATTTCGCAGAAAACTTGTGAACTTTCTCATCATTATCTTTTCAAAGCTTGTGGAATTCGTACTCAAAAAGATGCGAAGTTTTGTGAAAAGATCGGGGTGAATTTTATCGGCTTGAATTTTGTTCCAACGAGCAATAGGAGGGTTGCGCTAGAGAAAGCCGAAACTGTTTGCAGAGACTTGAAGAGAGTGAAAAAAGTTGGGGTTTTCCAAAATCAACCTGTTGACGAAGTTAATGAGATTGCCGGGAAGCTCGATTTGGACTATATCCAGCTTTCCGGTGACGAGAATATTTCTTTTGTAAAGGAGTGCATTAGACCTGTTATCAAAACCGTTCCTTTGCAAACTCAGAAAGATTTGGAAAAGGCGAAAGAGTTTCTGCCATATGTGTCATATATTATTTTTGATGGAAAGAATCCCGGAAGCGGGGAGTCTATCAATTTTAGTCTGCTTAAAAGTGTGGAGTTTCCATTTCTGATTGCCGGTGGTGTTACGAATGACAATCTTGAATACATTATAGAAAAGACTGTTCCTCTCGGTATCGATGTCGCGGGTGGGATTGAAACTAATGGAAAAGTTGATATGAGGAAGGTAAAATCATTTATTAATCAATTACAAAATGAAGTCGTTGAAAAGATATGTTTTAAATAAAACCGGGCATTTTGGTCCCTATGGCGGTCGATATATTCCGGAGCTTTTGATTCCGATAATGGAGGAACTTGAAGCCGCTTTTTATAAGGCTGTTAAGGAAAAATCTTTTAAGAGTGAGCTTGCAAATTTATATCGCAATTATTCGGGCAGGCCGACTCCTCTTTACTATTGTGAGAATCTGACAAAACGCTTGGGTGGAGCGAGAATCTATCTTAAAAATGAGGGTCTTAATCATACCGGGGCTCACAAGATTAATCATTGTTTAGGCCAAGCTTTGCTTGCCAGGCGTTTGGGCAAGAAGCGAGTAATAGCCGAAACCGGCGCGGGACAGCACGGCCTGGCCACTGCAACCGTATGCGCAAAGCTTGGCCTTGCCTGCACTGTATATATGGGCGCGAAGGATTATGTCCGTCAGCGCCCAAATGTCTTTTGGATGGAGAGACTTGGCGCGAAAGTCATCCCGGTCAAAACCGGAGGCCAAATCCTTCGCGATGCCATCAACGAAGCTCTTCGTGATCTCATAACAAACCCAGCAGACACTCACTACCTTTTAGGAACTGTCTGTGGGCCGCATCCGTATCCTGTTATGAACGCGTATTTTCAGAGCATTGTTGGCCGCGAAGTTCGCAAACAACTCAAAACTCCACCTGACTATCTGGTCGCATGTGTAGGTGGCGGGAGCAATGCGATTGGATTGTTCCATGATTTTCTCGATGACAAAAATGTGAAGATGATTGGGGTTGAGGCCGGCGGAAAGGGGATCAAAGAAAATGACAAAAAATGCGAACATGCCGCGCGATTTGAAACCGGAAAGCCTGGTGTAGTCGAAGGGTTTAAATCGTATTTTTTACAGAACAAAGACGGCCAGATCAAAGAGACACATAGTATCTCTGCCGGGTTGGATTATTCCGGAGTTGGGCCTCAACTTGCGTACCTGAAAGATATTGGAAGGATAAAAACCTCTTATTCCAAAGATACAGAGGTCCTTAAGGCATATGAATTATTAGCCAAAACGGAAGGGATATTTGCAGCTCTCGAATCCTGCCACGCCGTGGCTGAAGTTATTAAACTGGCCCCAAAATTACCTAAATCCAAAGTAATAGTATTCAACTGCTCCGGAAGAGGGGACAAAGACTTATTCATTGTCGCCGAGAAATTTAACTTCAAAATATCATGAAGCTAATGAC
>JAHKBB010000034.1 GCA_018826445.1 Patescibacteria group bacterium
CGCCTCAACTTGGGAGAGCGAGTAACCTCCGAGTTTTCATATCTTAAAAGAAGAAGCGTGAAAGATCCTCTAATTTATTTGTAATCCTTAAATGAGCGAACCAGATATACTTCTGTTGGGCGCTGTAGCCCAACCACAACACTCATATTGAAATCGGTTCAAATGTTGAAGCGTCTGTTTCGACTTATCGGATGTGTTGAAGAATGGTACGCGCTATGGCGCCTAACGTTTGCGCATATGCAAAGTTGTTGCGCGGTATAATGTAGCGCGAAAGCGCTCTACCGTGCAACAATTTGGGTGAGCGACTGCAAGGAGCGAACTGTATATGCGCTGTTAGCTGATGTTGCGCTGATTTTTAATTGGAAAACAAAATCGTAGATAATATTTGTTGATATGTGGAGTAGCTTGAACTATCATTGATTCTCTTTTTATCAAAATCTACAAATTGTATCGCATAAATTTTATTTCCAGATTTTACATATATCTTTTCAATTCCCATACCGTAATCTTTTCCGGCAGATGGTAAAGCTTGGCCTTGTATTTTATATGCATCTTTTCCCGTAATTTGTGTAGCTTGTTCAAAAGTTATAGCTTCATAATCTGTATTACGTTTTTTTTCAAATGCTTGTTTTGGGGTAAGCCCATTAAGTTCTCTTTCTTCAAATATTTCAAAGACAGGATTCCCATTTTCACCACTAACAGCACCAGTGTCTATATTCCCATGTTTGTTAATTGTCCAGTTACCTGGGTATTGATAACTTATTGGCATGCCAAGCGGATTTTCATTTGTTTTCCAACTATTATTGGACGCCTTCTGCGTTTTGTCGGTTGTTGGCTCCGTTGTTTTTTCAGTTTCCGTGATTTGAACTGGAGTCGGGGTTTGAGTTTCTGTTTCTTGAGTAATTTTTGGGGTTTCCACTTTCTTGTTTTGTTGCCACCAGAAGTAAAAGCCACCTCCGACGACGATTGCCGTGATAATTACGGCGACAACGATTTTCCATGTTTGCGACATAGATTTTTTGGGTTAAAAATTAACGATTTAATTATACTATAGTTTACAGATAAAATCAGCCCAATTTCAGCTAACGTTCCAGCGTATGCGAACTTGCACGGTGGTACAATATGCCGAAGGCGACCACCGTGCAAGTTGCGTGAGGGCTTTGTAAAAGCCCGAACCGCATACGCTGTGTTATGTGCTGTAATGTAAAACAAAACCGCCAATATTGGCGGTTTTATATTTTTGATGATTTGTTGTTGAGAAATCTAGTTTTTACTCAGGTTTTTTATCATGTGTAGTAACTGCTTCCTCAACCAAGGCCTTGAATTTACTCGCTACTCCACCAGTTTCGTTATCTAATGCAGCCAAGCCTTCGGGAGATACTTCTAGCAACGCTCTCATATTTGTCGAGCGCAATAGTTCTTCATCCCGAGCGCTTAAAGCGCCTTCATTTGATCCTGACATAATGGTATTGGGTTAAATGATATAGTGTCTTAGTATATACACTTTGAGATTTCTGTCAAGCAACAAATCATCAAAAATTTCAAATGCGTCAGCATTTTTTGTTTTACATTATGGCATATAACGTCCGAAGTATATCTGAAGTTGGGGAGCGGTACAATTGCGAGCGAAAGCGAGCCAACCGCGCCCCAACTTGGGAGAGCGAGTAACCTCCGAGCTTTCATATCTTAAAAGAAGAAGCGTGAAAGATCTTCTAATTTATTTGTAATCCTTAAATGAGCGAACCAGATATACTTCTGTTGGGCGCTGTAGCCCAACCACAACACTCATATTGAAATCGGTTCAAATGTTGAAGCGTCTGTTTTGACTTATCGGATGTGTTGAAGAATGGTACGCGCTATGGCGCCTAAACTACAGTATATCCGAAGCCGTGGCGGTTTGTTAGGATTTTTTTATAAATTTTTCAGAGAAATTTAATGTTGGGGTGATATGGTGCGGGAAGTATTCTTAACTTTTCGTACTATGAATGATTATCTCAAAATGGTGAGAAATGAGCTTGTGCTCCGGAAGTATAGTCGGAAGACTGTACAGGCATATACGAGTTGTTTGGCAAAGTTTTTCGATTGGATGGGGGATGAGGTGGACACGGTGGATAATGACAAGATCAAGGGTTTCCTCTTGGAGCTTGCCGAGGAAGGGAAGTCGCCGCAGACTATTAATCTGTACATAAATGCGATTAAGTTCTTTTATCGGAATGTGGCGAAGGTTGAGCAGGGAGTAGGTGTAAAGTTTGCAAAAAGGACGAAGAAGTTGCCGGTTGTGCTGACTCATGATGAAGTCGTGAGGTTGATTGATGGGATCAAGAATGCGAAACACAAACTTCTTATTTCAGTGGCGTACGGAGGAGGACTGCGGGTGTCAGAGGTTATAAATCTTAAAGTTTGTGATGTGGACCTTGTGAGCAAGGCGATTCATGTGAAGTGCGGGAAGGGTGGCAAGGATAGGATGACTTTATTGTCCGACAAAGTTGTAAATGACATTGGAAAGATGATCGCTTTTAAGAGTAATGACGATTACCTGTTTGAAAGTGAGAGAGGAGGGGGTATGACTGATCGAACTGCTCAGAAGATTTTTGAGAGGGCGCTTAAGAGTGCCGGTATTATGAAAAAGGCTACTTTCCATTCGCTTCGGCATAGTTTTGCTACGCACTTGATTGAAAATGGCGTCAATTTGCGGTATGTGCAGGATCTTTTGGGGCATAGCGACATAAAAACGACGCAGATTTATACACAAGTTACGCACATAGGGCTTAAGGGAATCGAGAGTCCGCTTTAGTCTTGTGTTTGTAGCTACATTTTGATACAATGTAGCCACAGCAGAATGAGTAGAAGAAAAAAACTGCTAGAAAAATTTCTTTTAAATCCTGATTCTTTAAAATACCGTCAAATTAGAGAATTGCTTCTTGCCCTGGGATGTATAGAGGGAAGTGTCAGGGGGAGTCACAGAAAGTTTAGGCATCCGAATATTAGAAGGGCTATGGTAATTTCTGTACATGGGAATGATTGCCTCAAGGTCTATAAGCTAAGTATTGCAAAAATCATTAAAAATAAAATTCTATGAGTGGAAAATCCAAGCATTATATTACTGTAGGTAATAAAAAATATGTTTACACATTAAGATCTTACAAAGATGAGATTTTTGAGGACGGAATTTTCTTTGAATGCAATGCCGCGAATATCGCACAACCGTTTTTGCGCGAGGATATTCCGGCTTTGCTGGTTGATTTGCCTGAGTTGATTTTGGAGGAGAAGAGATACAGAGCTGAGCAGAAGGAAATTATTCGCTTCCGCGTGGCGCCTGAGGACAAAAAAGCTATAGAAAAGAAAGCTGTGCAGAAAGGCTACGCTTCCGTGTCCAGCTTTCTTAGGGATTTGGCTTTAAAGGCTTAGTGGCGCTTAAACCTTTGGCTCCGCGCTGTCATCTACAACCTCACCTTCTACAGCTCCTTCTTTTTCCTTGTCTTTTTCGTTCTTGTCTGTGACTTTTACGCCCTCTTCGTCTTTGGCCGTGTTTTCATACATTTTGGCTCCGATCTTTTGAACTTCCTGTGAAAGTTCTTCGGTTTTCTTCTTGATGTCGTCCAATTCAGCGTCTTTGTCTTCCAGAAGTTTTTTGAGGTCCGCTATTTTTTCTTCTACCGGCGCTTTTAAGTCTTCTGCGACTTTGTCGCCGGCTTCGCGAAGCGTACGTTCGCATTGTGTTACAAGTGTTTCGGCGTTGTTGCGGACTTCGATGCCTTCTTTCTTTTTCTTGTCTTCTTCCGCGTGTTTTTCAGCTTCTTTCCTTATTTTTTCGATCTCATCTTCGGTCATGTTTGATGATCCGGTGATTGTGATGTGCTGTTCTTTATTTGTAGCTTTGTCGACAGCTTTCACGTTTAATATTCCGTTTGAATCGATGTCGAATGTAACTTCGATTTGTGGTACGCCGCGTGGCGCCGGCGGGATTCCGTCCAATTGGAATTTTCCGAGTGACTTGTTGTCTGCCGCCATCGGGCGTTCCCCTTGTAGTATGTGAACTTCAACAGATGGCTGATTGTCTGCCGCGGTTGAGAATATTTGTGATTTTGAAGTTGGAATTGCTGTGTTTCTTTCGATTAAATTTGTGCAAACTTTACCTAAAGTTTCAATTCCCAGAGACAGGGGAGTGACATCCACGAGAAGAATGTCTTTTACGGTGCTGTCCCCTTGAAGGATTCCGGCTTGCAATGCGGCTCCGAGTGCAACAACTTCGTCCGGGTTTAGACCTCTTTGCGATTCTTTTCCAAAGATTTCTTCAACTTTGTTTTGAACCGCCGGCATTCTTGTCATTCCCCCGACTAGAAGAATTTCGTCAATGTCGCTTGCGTATGTTTTTGCGTCGTCCATTGCTTTGCGGCATGGCTCTACAGTTTTTTCGATGAGGTCTGCGATGAGATCCTCCAGCTTTGATCTCTTCATCTTTATTTCGAAGTGTTTCGCCCCGTCTTTGTCAGACGTGATGAACGGAAGGCTGATTGTTGTTTCGTGCGTGCTTGAAAGCTCGCATTTTGCCTTCTCCGCGGCTTCTTTAAGTCTCTGGATGGCCATTTTGTCTTTTGAGAGGTCAATTCCCTGATCTTTTTTATATTCGGCCACCAACCAGTCCATTATTACGAGGTCAAAGTCGTCGCCGCCGAGCTGTGTATCTCCGTTTGTTGAGAGTACTTGAAATACGCCTTCTCCCAGCTCAAGGATTGAGATGTCGAATGTTCCGCCTCCAAGGTCGAATACGGCTATCTTTTTGTCTCCGCCTTTCTTGTCCGCTCCGTATGCGAGCGCCGCAGCGGTTGGTTCGTTTATGATTCTTTTTACATTTAGACCCGCGATCTTGCCCGCGTCTTTTGTGGCTTGTCTTTGGGAGTCGTTAAAGTACGCAGGTACTGTTATTACAGCTTCTGTGACTTTTTCTCCAAGATAGCTTTCGGCATCCGCTTTCAGCTTTTGCAATACCATTGCGGAAATTTCCGCCGGTCTCTTTTGTTTTCCATCCAGCATGATTTCAATCTCTCCGGCCTTTCCTTTTACACATTCAAATGAAACTTTGCTGATATCGTTTTTCGACTCTGAATACTGTCGTCCAATGAAACGTTTTGCCGAATAGATTGTATTGTCCGGGTTTGTAACGGCCTGACGTTTTGCGGGTGTTCCCACAAGTCTTTCGCCGTCTTTTACCGCGACAACAGATGGAGTAGTGCGGTTTCCTTCGCTGTTTGTGATAATAGTTGGTTCACCACCCTCCATTACCGCGACGCAGGAATTTGTTGTTCCTAAATCGATTCCGATTATTTTTGACATTATTTTAGTGATTAATGATTTTTGGAATGCTTGGCCCCGCCTTGGCGGGACTGTTAGCAGTCGACATTATAGAGTGCTAACATTGCGTGGTCAAGGGAATTTTCACTCTCCGTTTCCTACCTTTACTTTCGCGGGGCGGAGGACTCTTTTACCCAGGCGGTATCCTTTTTCGCAGGATTCTACTATTGTGTCTTTTGTTCCCGGGCCTTGCATGAGGGCTTCGTGGAAGTTGTGGTCGAACACGTCTCCTTTGTCTGCTCGAATTTCCTCGAGTCCTACTTTTTGGAGTGTTGTTTTTAGATGGTCGTATATTTGAAAGATTCCTTTGCAGAATTCTTTCGAGTTTTCATCTTCCGGCATGTGTTCAAATGCTCTTTCAAAGTTGTCCAGGACCGGGAGAAGTTCGAACACGAGTCCGCTTGAAGCGTATTCAACGAAGTTTTTTTGTTCTTCTTCTACTCTGCGTTTGTAGTTTGCCAAGTCTGCGATTGCCCTTTTTGCGGCCTCTGTCATAGATTGAAATTCTCCTTTTAGTTTTTCAACTTCTTCGTTCTTTTTTGGCTTCTTTGTCATTATTTTTCGAGTAATTCTTTAATTTGGTCGACCATGGCCATATTAAATGCATAATTCATTCGAGTCGGGCCAAGCAGCCCCAGATATCCTTTCGTTCTGTCGACATTGTACTCAACCACAACGATACTGCAACTTTGAATTTGTGGAATCGCATTTTCTTTTCCAATGAACGCGCGAGCGCGGTGACCGATTTTGAGTCCGTTTAGAATGGTCACAAAATTATCGCTTTTTTCGAACACTTCTATTACTTGGGACGCATTTATCGAGCTGTCTGCAAATTCCGGTTGTTTCAGTACGTCTGAAAAGCCGAGATAGAAAGCCCGGTTATTATCGGGAAGGGTCGCAAAGCTCGCGTTCTTCGTTGCGCGGGCGAGAAGCGACACCGCGTCATACATTTTCTCCTTGATTTTGTCGATTTCGTACCTCTGTGTGACTTTTGCCAGCGCTTTTTGAGCTTCCTTTCGAGCTTGGTTGTAGTCGAGCATCTCATTTACGTATCTTCTGTATCCCATATCTGTCGGAACGCGTCCTGATGATGTGTGCGGCTGGAAGATCATTCCCTCATTTTCGAGTGATGCCATGTCATTTCGGATGGTCGCCGGGCTTACGGAAAACTTGTAGCTTACCAAAATAGTCTGCGAGCCGACCGGCTCCGCGGTTTGGATGAAATGTTTCACAATTGCCTTTAATACTTCGTCTCGTCTATCCATATTATGCGTAAAAAATTAGCACTACACAGTATACAGTGCTAATTTTGATTTAGTCAACCAGAGCTGTTTTGGTGTATGCGTTTTTCAATTTGTAAAATAGTAAAAAAATAAAAA